>NZ_JBNDHS010000064.1:0-37063 GCF_056755095.1 Rhizobium sp. SVR5-9E
GTCTATGTGCCGCGCAAGGGCGAAGTCAACGCCTGGGATAACGAGGACTTTGTCCAGACGGTGCGTTCCACCGGGCGCAAGACGCTGATCATGGCAGGTGTCTGGACCAACGTCTGCGTGATGTTCCCGGCGCTGGACGCAACGGCCGCCGGCTACGACGTCTATGCAGTGATCGACGCTTCCGGCGATCCGAGCGAGTTGGCGTCGCGGACGACATTGGCTCGTTTCGTTCAAGGCGGCGTTATCCCGACGTCGACGAATGCGCTGCTGTCCGAGCTTCACCGCACGTGGCGGCGCCCCGAGGCGGCTGAACTTGCAAAGTTGTATGGCCTGGTCGCACCCAATTACGCCGCCGTGGCAGAGAGCTACCAGAAGGCTCAGGAAGTCGCCAAGCAGTCAAAATGACAACGGCCTTTGGTCGGACGCCGCACGCGGGCGCATGGAGGTGCCAATCCACGGTACTTCCGTGCGCCTGCGTATTTCCTCGAATGGATTGGCGGCAACATGGCACCGCGGCATGAGGTGACATCATGAAAATGTATCTGCTTTCCCTCGGTGCCGGTCTGCTCGTCGGGATCATCTATAACCTGTTGAACGTCCGATCGCCCGCGCCGCCAGTGGTGGCGCTAGTCGGCTTGCTCGGCATCCTGATCGGCGAGCAGATCATCTCTGTCGGCAAGCAACTGCGGTCGGGACAGGCTTTCTAGGCAGCCTGGTAGCGGCCCGCTGAATATTGCGCGCTTCTTTCAACTGGCGAAGGACTGCCGGCCAGATTCGCGGCCCGATGCTTGATCGCGGCACCTTGCCGCGACCAAGCGAGAATGTCGCCAATCAGGCGAGATCGAAGCGATCGGCGTTCATGACCTTGTTCCAGGCCGCGACGAAGTCCTTGACGAACTTCTCCTTGGCGTCGGACTGGGCATAGATTTCTGCGAAGGCGCGAAGCTGCGAGTGCGAGCCGAAGATCAGGTCGGCGCGGGTGCCGGTCCACTTGAGTTCGTTCGTCTTGCGGTCGCGTCCTTCGTAGACGCCGTCCTTGCCGGCGAGCGGAACCCACTGCGTCCGCATGTCGAGCAGGTTGACGAAGAAGTCGTTCGTCAGCGTCTCAGGCTTGTCGGTGAAGGCCCCATGCTCCGGCTGACCGGCCTTCAGCACGCGCAAGCCGCCGACGAGCACCGTCATTTCCGGTCCGGTCAGGGTAAGCAGCTGGGCGCGATCGACCAGTGCCTCTTCCTGCTGCATGAACTGCATCCTGCCGCTGTTGACATAGTTGCGGAACCCATCGGCACGCGGTTCGAGCGGAGCGAAGGAATGCGCGTCGGTCTGCGCCTCGGAGGCATCCATCCGGCCCGGCTTGAATGCTACCGCAACATTATGACCGGCCGCCTTCGCCGCCTTTTCGACACCGGCAGCGCCTGCGAGGACGATCAGGTCGGCGAGCGAGATCTTCTTGCCGCCGGTTTGGGCGGCGTTGAAGTCCTTCTGGATGCCTTCCAGAACACCGAGAACCTTGGCAAGCTGTGCCGGCTGGTTGACGTCCCAATCCTTCTGCGGCGCAAGCCGGATGCGCGCGCCATTGGCGCCGCCTCGCTTGTCGGAGCCGCGGAAGGTCGAAGCAGAAGCCCACGCGGTCGAGACCAGTTCCTGTACTGAAAGACCGGTCGCGAGCACCTTGGCCTTCAGCTCGGCGATGTCCTTGTCATCGACGAGCGGATGATCGACGGCCGGTACGACATCCTGCCAGATGAGGTCTTCAGCCGGTACTTCCGGACCGAGATAACGGACCTTCGGCCCCATATCGCGGTGCGTCAGCTTGAACCAGGCGCGGGCGAAGGCGTCAGCGAACTCAGCCGGATTTTCGAGGAAGCGGCGCGAGATCTTTTCGTAGATCGGATCGACGCGCAGCGACAGGTCGGTGGTCAGCATGGTGGGGAGATGCTTTTTCGAAGCATCATAAGCATCCGGAATGGAAGCATCGGCGTTCTTGGCCTGCCACTGATGCGCGCCCGCCGGGCTCTTCGTCAGTTCCCATTCGTATTTGAACAGGTTTTCGAGGAAGTAGTTGCTCCACCGGGTCGGCGTCTGCGACCAGGTAACCTCCAGGCCGGCTGTGATAGAATCCTTGCCGACACCGGTGCCGAAGGTGCTCTTCCAGCCAAGGCCCTGATCCTCGATCGCGCCGCCTTCCGGCTCAGCACCGATGAACGACGGATCGCCGGCGCCATGCGTCTTGCCGAAGGTATGACCGCCGGCGATCAGCGCCACGGTCTCCTCGTCGTTCATCGCCATCCGGGCAAAGGTTTCGCGGATATCATGCGCAGCCGCGACCGGATCGGGATTGCCGTTCGGACCTTCGGGATTGACGTAGATCAGGCCCATCTGCACGGCGCCGAGCGGTTCGGCGAGCTGCCGTTCGCCGCTATAGCGCTCGTCGCCGAGCCAGGTGCCTTCCGGACCCCAGAAGAGCTCCTCCGGCTCCCAGCTATCGACGCGGCCGCCGGCAAAGCCGAAGGTCTTGAAGCCCATGGATTCGAGGGCAACATTGCCGGTGAGGATCATCAGATCGGCCCAGGAAATCCTGTTGCCGTATTTCTGCTTGATCGGCCAGAGCAGACGGCGGGCCTTGTCGAGGTTGGCATTGTCCGGCCAGCTGTTCAGCGGGGCGAAACGCTGCTGACCGCCACCGGCGCCGCCACGGCCGTCGGTGATGCGGTACGTGCCGGCACTGTGCCAAGCCATGCGGATGAACAGGCCGCCATAGTGGCCGAAGTCGGCCGGCCACCAATCCTGCGAATCCGTCATCAGCGCATGAAGGTCTTTCTTCACAGCATCGAGATCGAGCTTTTTAAACTCTTCGGCGTAGTTGAACGCCTTGTCCATCGGATCGGCGACGCCGGACTTCTGGTGAAGAATCTGAACGTTGAGCTGGTTCGGCCACCAATCCCGGTTCGATCTGCCGCGAGGCGTATGCGCGACGGGACATTTGCCGGCGTTTTCGCTAGGTTTCGTATCCATAGCTCTCTCCTTGATTGCTCATGTCTGCATTCGGACGGGAAATGTTGCGAAGTTCGCATCAGGATTATCGGCTCGCTTGAGTTTAAGCCTCAGCTCACCGTCAGACCAGAAGCGAAATAGACGGCTATCCTCCCTAGGCTCCCTCATACCGGAAGAACCGTGCAAATTTAAGTTGGATTTACTGATCACCGCAATAAGCTGGGCTTATGAACTTCCGTTGAGATGCCAAAAGAAATTCTTATGTCATCTTACCCCATTCGTGTCGCCGGCGGCCTAACCAATCCAGCAACGGAAATGGAACCTTAGCATCCGCCCAATGTTCGGAGTGCAGCCAATACGGGGCCCCACCAGAAGCTCCAATGTCTGAATTCTGAGGAAGCTTCGGCTCCTCCTTGTCACGGGAGATTGATATGCCGCTAGTACTGACGAGTGCCGCCTTCGTGGACGGCGCCCCCATTCCCGTCAGGCACACACGGCTTGGCGAGAATATCGCGCCACCGCTGTCGTGGACCGGAGCGCCTACCGATACCAAAAGCTTTGCCCTCATCGTCGAAGATCCCGATGCGCCTCGCGGAACGTTTCGCCACTGGGGCGTCTACAATATAGCCGCTGAGCGCAGCGGATTATCCGAGAGCTCTGACGCAGCGCCGGGTGGCGGACCACGCTTTTGCAAGAATGATTTCGGCAACGCGCGATACGACGGACCGCAGCCGCCGAAAGGACACGGCGTCCACCATTATCATTTCAGCCTTGCCGCGTTGGATGTTCCGGGCCTCTCACTCCCCTCGTCGCCCCGAATAGAGGCGATGTGGAAAGAGGCGAAGAAACACGCCATCGCGAACGCCTCCTTGATTGGCACTTTCGAACTGGCTTAGCAGCGCTCCGCCTAAGATGCGGACCGAACATGCGGATTATCCCGAAACCAGGGAAGAGAGCGCGTCGTACGGCTGGCACAGCGGTCGGACTATTTCTTCATCGAAAGCACGTTCCTTGATGCGGATGCAGCCATTGCTTTTTCAAGGCGCCACTTGACCGCTCACCAGGCTGGCGAAATCGCCGGGAGGACGTTGGCAAAACGCGCCGTTCCAATGCATTTTTCACCACGTTATCTCGGCCGGGAGGAGGAACTGCTGGCGGAGTTCGAGCAGGGACGGAACTCCTGGCAATCGCGGCAGAATTGACGCGGCATCTTGGTGTATGATCGCCGGCAGGACGAAGGCTACTGACGGTGGCGGCGATGAAGAACGCGCTTTCGGCATCTGATGCTTCTGCACTCGTTGCGGCTGCTGTTGACTGGTTGGTCGATAGCGGGCTTGGCGGCCGCGACTTGCGGGAGCTTGTCGAAGGCCTGGCGCGCCGCCTCAATGCAGGCGGTGCTGCGGTCGACCGGGCCGGATGCTCGATTCTGACGCTGCACCCGCAAATCGTTTCGCAAGAGGTCACCTGGTGCTCGGACGATGACGGCGCAACCACAAAATACTACACGCCGAAGCTGATGGAAGACCCAGACACCCGGCGCGGTCCGTATTTCGAGCTTGCCTTGAACCGGCTGAAGTACAAGCGCTTTCTTCTTGATGACGCCGTGGACGACATGTCATTGCTCACGCGGCTTCGAGCGGAAGGCTACACCGAATATTTCGGTTTCTTCCATGCAACCGGCGGTGCGGCGGCGTTGTCGCCATTTGCACGCCGGGTTGGTCTTGTTCCCTGCGTCGTGGGTTCCTTCGCCACCCGTCGCCCCGGCGGCTTTGGCGAGACCGAAATCGAGTGCTTCAAGTCTGTCTCCACGACATTGGCCCTGGCAGCGAAAGCGCGGTCAACCTTTGAGACGGGCTCTCGTCTCCTCGACATCTATATAGGCCGCTCCTGCGGGTCTCAGGTGCTTGACGGACGCATCACGCGTGGCGACTCGGAGCGCATCACCTGCGGCATCTGGTTCTGCGACCTGCGCCAGTCTTCCCGACTCGTCAGCCAATTGGGCCTGGACGATTACATCAGCCTTCTCAATCGATACTTCGACATCACTGTCGGGACGGTCATGGGCGCAGGCGGTGAAGTCTTGAAGTTCATCGGCGATGCCGTCATGGGCATCTTTCGCTCGGATCACCCGGAGAGCGACCTCGATATGCGTGAACGTGCGCTCGCTGCCTCGCTGAGTACCCTGAGGGATATTCGCGCCCTGAATGCGGCGGCCGGCCGACCCCTGGACGTCGGCATTGCCCTGCACGTCGGAGAAGTCATGTATGGCAATGTGGGTACTGACGAGCGGCTGGACTTCACCGTCATCGGTCGCGCTGTCAACGAGGCGGCGCGGCTTCAGGGGCTAACCAAGCAACTGGGACAGCCGGTGCTGGCTTCGGCGTCGTTTGCCGAGCCGTTTCTCGAACGCTTCGACTTCGCCGGAGCGCATGCGGTCGCAGGCTTCGATCACATGCTCAAAACCTATGTTCCACGCAGCTGACGCAGCAAAACCCTCTGACGTGCAAGGGCGAAGTCCAGAGCCTCCCTTTATGATCTGGATCGCGACCAAGAAACCACTGCAATAACCGCCGGACGGACGCAGGCCACGCCGGGGCGGCGCGGCTGGCGACGATGGGATGACGCCGACCGGGACAATCGTCATCCCGCGCGAATTGCCGAGTTGCCTCAGCTCTCACCAAGTTCGAATACATGGTGGTGGATGCGCCCCTCGAACATTTCGAGCAGGCCCTTGGTCATCTCGCGGCTCTCGTAGCGCACGGGAGATTCCAGTGCCGCCGCCAGCGTCTCGCGGCTTTCGTACATGGTGGACAGAACCATCGGATAAGACGGCGCGCCCTCGTCGCGTTCAAGGGCGTAAAGTACGCGCACTTCCTTGACGCCCGGAAAAGCCCGCCACATGGGCATCAGCTTCTCGGCGACATAGAGCTTGAAGGCCTCTTCTTGGCCGGCGTGGATCGTGCCCTCGAAAAGGGCTTGGCGGATGATCATTGTGGAACTCCGATTCATTTTTGTCCGACGCAATTCTGGACGGAAAAACGTTTCACGCTTTTCCTGGAATTGCTCAGTTGACGGTCGTAGGCGGCTTTTCGCCGGCGAAATGCGCGGCGATGTTCGCGAGCACCAGCTCGCCCATGGCAACACGGCTCTCGACCGTGGCGCTCGCCTGATGCGGCATCAGCACCGTATTGGGCGCAGTGAAGAAATCTTCGCGGATCTTCGGCTCATTGACGAAGACATCGAGGCCGGCGCCGGCAATCGTGCCGTCGTTGAGGGCGGCAAGCAGGGCATCCTCGTCGACCACGGAGCCGCGCGCGATGTTGATCAGTACGCCCGTTTTCCCGAGCGCCTTCAGCATGTCGGCATTGACGATGTTCTGGGTGGCGGCGCTCGCGGCGATCGTCAGCACGAGAATATCGCTGTCCTCCGCAAGCGCCATCGGCGAAGCACAGGCTTTCCAGGCGACGTCGGTGATCGGCGAACGGTTCCAGTAGCGCACATCCATGCCAAAGGCCTCGGCCCGGCGTCCAATGGCCTTGCCGATCTGGCCGAGACCGAGAATACCGACGCGCTTGCCCTTGGGGCTGTGCCCGAGCGGAAACGGCTCCCTACCCCACTTGCCGTCGCGCACAAAGCTGTCGCCCTTGGCGACGTGGCGGAGCACGGCCAGAGTAAGCGCGATACCAAGATCGGCGACATCGTCGGTGAGCACGCCCGGGGTGGTCGTGACGTCGACATTGCGGCTGCGGGCGAATTTCAGGTCCACCTTGTCGGTGCCGACGCCGTTGATGGCGATGACGCCGAGCGACGGCAGCTTTTCGATCCACTCGTTGGAAAGGCCGGTGCCGCCGCCGGTCGCGACCGCGCGGATGTTCGGGAGCGCTGCCTCCAGCGCCGCCTTGCCGTCCGGATCATACATGCGATGAACCGTATAGGCATCGTCGAGCTTGTCCTCGATCAGCTTCATCATCGGTTCGACGAGCAGAATGTCTGGCTTCACGTCCGGAACTCCGTATGTTTTGAATAGTTTCAGCTCAGGAAATCTGGCCCAGGAAGGTCTTGAGGCGCTCGTTCTTCGGATTGCCGAAGAATTCGGCCGGAGTGCCCACTTCGAGGATCTCGCCGCGGTCCATGAAGATCACCCGGTCGGCGACTTGGCGTGCGAAGCCCATCTCATGGGTGACGCAGAGCATGGTCATGCCTTCCTTGGCGAGGTCGATCATCGTGTCGAGCACCTCCTTGACCATTTCCGGGTCGAGCGCCGAAGTGGGCTCGTCGAAGAGCATGATCTTCGGGTTCATGCACAGCGCACGGGCAATCGCCACGCGCTGCTGCTGGCCGCCGGAAAGCTGCGCCGGGTATTTTTCCGCCTGCTCGGGAATGCGCACCCGCTCCAGGAATTTGCGGGCGGTCTTTTCCGCCTCGGCCTTCGAGATGCCGCGCACCTTCATCGGCGCCAGGGTGCAGTTTTCCAGCACCGTCATATGCGGGAAGAGGTTGAACTGCTGGAAGACCATGCCGGTCTCTTGCCGCACGATATCGACATTCTTGCCGCCGGCGGTCAGATCATGGCCGTCGACGACGATCCTGCCCTTCTGGATCGTCTCGAGCTGGTTGATGCAGCGGATCAGCGTCGACTTGCCGGAACCGGAAGGACCGCAGATGACGATCCGCTCCCCCCGGTTAACCGAAAGCTCGATGTCCTTCAGCGCGTGGAAGCCGCCATACCATTTGTCGACGCCCTCCATGCGCACGGCCAGATCGGAAGCTCCCCGCACGCCGGCGCCCAATGCGTTTGCTTTAGCCTCAGTCATGCGAGGAACTCCCTTCGGTACTTACTTCTTTGCAGTCGCCACGAAGTCCGGCAGCGGAGCATCCAGCCACTTCTGGTGGATATCGTTGAGTTCGCCGTCTGCCTTGACCTTGTCGATGAAGGCGTTCACCGCCGCCAGCAGTTCGGTCGAACCCTTGCGAACGGCAATGCCCTGAACTTGCTGGCTGAGCTGAAGCTTCTGCTCGAAGTGGCCCGGAGCGGCCTTTTCGATCTGGGCGGCGACGACGTTGGAGACGCCGATCAGTTCGACCTGCCCCGAGAGGAGAGCCTGCACAGCGCTGGCATCGTCATCGAAGCGCTGAATCTTGGCATCCTTCGGCGCGATTTTGGTTACCGCAGTGTCCTGCGTCGACGCGCGCGCCACGCCGATCGTCTTGCCGGAGAGGTCTTCCGGCTTGGAAACCTTTGCGTCGCTCGCGCCGAAAACGCCGATGGAAATGCCGGCATAGGGCTGCGAGAAGTCGACGCTCTTGGCGCGCTCCTCGGTGATCCCGAGCGAGGCGACGAGCAGGTCGACCTGGTTGCTCTGCAGGTAGGGAATGCGGTTCGGACCGGTGACCGGCACGATCTGCACCTTCACGCCCCATTCCTTGCCGAGCAGCTTGGCGACGTCGGCGTCATAACCGTCGGGTTCGTTAGCAGTGTTCATGATGCCGAAGGGCGGGAAGTCGACCAGCATGCCGATCTTCACGGTCCCCGCGGACTTGATGCTTTCGACGGTCTGAGCGGCGGCCGTTGAGGCCATGGCGCCGACCATCAGGCCCGCGCCAATCGCGGCCATCATCATGCGTCTCGAAATATTCATGTTCCTTCCCTTTCAGTTATGCCGGGTTAACCTCCCTCCGGCGCGGGCCCGTTAGCGTGTCGTCGCGCGGGAGAATCTCAATTCCATACGGCGTGCCAGAACGGAGAGCGGCCAGCACAGCACGAAATAGACCGCAGCCACCGTGGAAAAGACCAGGAAAGGGCTGAAGGTCGCGTTGTTGATGATCTGGCCCTGACGGGTCAACTCGGTAAAGCCAATGATCGCTGCAAGCGATGTGCCCTTGATGAGCTGCACGAGGAAGCCAACCGTCGGCGCGACAGCGATCTTCGTCGCCTGCGGCAGGATCACGTACCGCATGCGGTTGTAATAGCGCAGGCCGAGTGCGGTGGCAGCCTCCCGCTGACCTGATGGCACCGCCTCGATGCAGCCGCGCCAGATTTCACCGAGGAACGCACTGGCATGCAGCGTGAAGGCGAAGGCAGCCGCAATCCAGGGATTGATGCCGAAGCCCAGGATGTTGAGCCCGAAGAAGACCAGGAAGAGCTGCATCAGCAACGGCGTGCCCTGGAAGATACGAATGAAGCCCGTTGCAATGAGCCGCGGCCATTTCGTGTCGGAGACGCGCACGAGCGCAATGAACAGGCCGCCAATGCCGCCGCCCGCAAAGGCGATCGCCGAGAGCGCGATCGTCCACTGCGCCGCAATGACGATGATCCAGAATTCGTTCCAGCCGAAGGGTCTGATAAGCGGCATTGGTCAGTCTCCCCTTATCGGCTCAGCGGATATTTGAAGGCGGCCTTCTCGATCGCCGAGAAGATCGTCGAGAAACCCACGGACATGCCAAGGTAAATCAGCGTCACGACGATATAGACCTCGAAGCTCGCAAAGGTCGCCGACTGCAGGTCATTGCCGGCGGCAGCAAGGTCATCGGCAGAGATCGCCGAGACGACGCTGGAGGTCAGCATCAGATAGATGAACTGGCTGGTGAGCGATGGATAGACCGTGCGCAGGGCCGGCTTCATGATGATGTAGCGGAAGATCTGCAGCTTGGAGAGGCCGAGCGCCGTGCCCGCCTCCACCTGGCCCTTCTGGATAGACTCGATGCCCGCACGGATGATCTCGGTACCATAAGCGCCGAAATTCACGACGAGTGCCAGAAGCGCCGCGCTGTTTGGCGTCAGACGAAGCCCCAGGGACGGCAGGCCGAAGAAGATGAAGAAGATCTGCACGAGAAAGGGCGTGTTGCGGATGATCTCCACGTAGGCGTCGATCACCCAGCGCAGCGGCCCAATCCCGGATGTCTTGCCCCAGGCGCAGAAGATCGAAAGGATCAGTCCGAGGATCATCGCTGCGCAGGAAAGCTGAATTGTCAGCCAAGCGCCGAGCAGCAGCTGATCGAGGCCTGCAAGTACAGGCGTGAAATTGAACTCGTACATGCCGGGATATCCTCCCCAAATTACCAAGACGGACGTCGCGCCTCCTCGCGTCCTTGTCACTTAGATCGATCTAAAATGTTTCTTCACAGGCGTCAACCCGCAAATGATCGTCCAATTTTTAGTCAGGCCGACCGCAGGATTGGCGAATGTGCAGGGTAGTGTCGTTCACCACGCGGCGTGGAGGCAAGTCCGGATTGCCGATACGCTCGACAAGGAGGCGCGCCGCCATTTCGCCGATGGCCACGGGGCCGGTCGCGACCGACGTGAGCTTTGGCCGGATGGCCTCGGCATCCGCCACGTCGTCGAAGCCAACGAGCGAAAGATCGCGGCCGATTGTCAGCCCGCGGTCATGAAGGCCGGCCGCGAGACCTAGCGCCACGATATGATTGAAGCAGATCACCGCCGTTGGCCGTGTTGCCTGATCGAAAAGAAGGTGGGTCGCGTTAGCAATTTCGCCGAGTTGCGTTGGAAAATGGATGAGGATGCGGGGATCGAGATTCCGTGACAGCATGGCGTCGCGGAATCCGTCCACGCGTTCCTGATAAGCCGAGTGGATCGGGCCAAGGACGGCAAAGGCGATCTTCTCGTGACCGAGCGACGCCAGATAGTCCACCGCCTGACGCATGCCCGCGGCGTAATCGACTCCGACATAATCCAGGCCGAGGGAAATATGGCGCAAGACCTGCACGACCGGCATGCCCCAATCGGCTATCTGATCGGAGAGCGCGGATTCCGTGCGTGCGGCCGGGCAGAGAATGACCCCATCGACGCCATGTTCGCGCATGCGCCGCAGGAGCATTTCCTGCCGCTCGACCTGATCCCCGCTGTTGGCGAGGATTACCACCTTGCCGGTCGCGCCGATGACTTCCTCGATGCCTGACAGGAGCTCTGCAAAGAAGGGATTGGTGAGGTTCGGGACGATGGCGCCGATGATCTGGCTGCGTTCGACGCGTAATCGTGCCGCGCCGATATTGTAGACATACCCCAAGTCTCGCATCGCCTGCTCGACGCGCATGCGCGTCTCGCTGCCGACCAGCGGGCTCTTGCGGAGAACAAGAGACGCGGTCGCGCGGGAGACGTTTGCCTGTCGCGCGACATCGACGAGCGTGACGCGAGTCTTTTTTCGTTCTTCAAAGGACATTGAGTACCGATGCGAAAGGGAGTGTGTGGAGAGAACTATAGTCGACAACGGAAGTCGGGCAAACGCTACGGGAGGGCTGGCACGCTTCACTGGTCACAGCCGACAGGCTCGGTTGACGGTCTACCCTCTGCGGGCGCGAACATCAAATAGCCAATCGTGTCCAGCGGAAGACGATCTCGACTGGCGGGAGTCGAAGCTGAACGGTCGAGCACATTGGGACGAAGTTCAGCTGACGGCATGGCGATCCTCGGAAGCGGCGACGACCTGCCTGTGATGGCATTGCAGGTGCTGCGCCGCCGTTGTACTTTAGGCACCTGACATATGCGCAAAGTGCTCAGTGTATAGCCGGAGCCAAAGTCCGGTCGCGTTTCAACAGCCGAACGAATAGGCGCGGATATGGAGCTCATCGTCGCCCTTGGCCTGATCGTTTTCAAGGTCGCGCTGCTGATTGCGCTCCTGCTGCTGCTGCCCTTGCCGCTCACCTGGCTGGAACGCAAGATCGCCGGACACATGCAGCAGCGGCTGGGGCCGATGCGCGTCGGCTGGCACGGGCTGCTGCAGCCGGTGGCGGACGGCATCAAGCTCCTGACCAAAGAAGACCATATTCCGGCCGAGGCCGACCGCTTCCTCTTCAAACTCGCACCGATCCTGGCGCTCGCGCCGCCTTTTGTAGTGTTCGTGGCGATCCCCTTCGGCGAAAGCGTCTCGGTGCTCGGCAACGAGATCACGCTTTATGTCTCCAACATGAATGTGGGGCTGCTTTTCGTCTTCGCGGTGATCGGGATCGAGGTCTATGGCGTTATCTTCGGCGGCTGGGCGGCCAACAGCAAATACGCTGTTCTGGGCAGCCTCAGAACCTGCGCGCAGATGATCAGCTACGAAATCCCGATGGGTTTCGCTGTCATCGGCGTGGTCATGCTGGCTCAATCCATGAGCCTGCTTGATATCGTGCGCGCGCAATCCGAGGTCTGGAACATCGTTTACCAGCCGATCGGCTTCTTCGTGTTCTTCGTCGCCGGACTGGCGGAGGCGCAGCGCATTCCCTTCGACCTGGCGGAAGCCGAAGGCGATCTGGGCGCCGGGTTCCATACCGAATACAGCGGTATCCGCTTTGCATTCTTCATGATCAGCGAATATGCCATCGTATTGCTGGTGTCGGTCCTCGTGGTGATCCTGTTCTTCGGCGGCTGGAACGGCGCATTGATCCCCCTGCCACCACTCCTCTGGTTCGCGCTCAAGGTCGCGTTCTTCGTTTATTTGTTCATGTGGTTTCGCTTCACCTTCCCGCGCTATCGCTACGACCAGCTGATGGCGATCGGATGGAAAGTCTTGCTTCCTTTGTCGATGGCGAACATAATCATCACTGGTCTTGTTTTCTTTTAGGGGCCGCATTGGCTCCGTAGTGGGGCGGCAATGTCGCACGCGCGGGACAGTATTGGAACATGGATCGGCTGGGCGTTCTTCGCCGATCTGGCGAGCGGTTTGGCTTTGACCTTCGGCTACATGTTCTCCAGGCCCGTGACCATGCAATATCCGGACAAGGAAAAGTGGTTGCCCTACTCGCGTTACCGCGGGCATCACTTCCTGAAGCGCGACGAAGAAGGCGAGATCAAATGCGTGGCCTGCGAACTCTGCGCGCGGATTTGTCCCTGCGACTGCATCGAAGTCGTCCCCTACGAGGACGAGAACGGCAAACGTCACCCGATCAAGTTCGAGATCGACACGGCGCGGTGCCTGTTCTGCGGGCTGTGCGAGGACGCCTGCCCGGCGGACGCGATCGCGCTTGGCCAGCAGTACGAGTTCTCGAGTTTCTCCTCGCAGGACCTGGTGATCGGGCGTGACGATCTTCTCGACAAACCGGGCAAGGCGACGACCGGGGGAGGTGTGGTGGCTGCGCGC
Organism: Rhizobium sp. SVR5-9E; assembly: GCF_056755095.1. Lineage (NCBI taxonomy): Bacteria > Pseudomonadati > Pseudomonadota > Alphaproteobacteria > Hyphomicrobiales > Rhizobiaceae > Rhizobium > Rhizobium sp. SVR5-9E. The sequence continues at coordinate 13,071 of NZ_JBNDHS010000064.1, forward strand.
CTGAACGTCGACCAGAACGTTGTGATCGAGGCGGGCGAGCCGCAGGGGTACAATTGGTGGCGTAATATTCGACGAACGTGAACGCGCTAACCGTCATGCCGGAGCGCGCAGAGAGGAGGCTCGTATGCATGTGTGCCAGATCTTGAATAGCAAGTCTCCCGAGATCATCTCGGTCACACCGGACCACACAATGGTGGAGGTCTTGAGGTTGTTTCGCGAAAACAACATCGGCTTCGTTATCGTCGGCCGTTTCCCCGGGGAATGCTTGGGCACGGTGTCGGAGCGCGACTGCTGCAATGCGGTCGCTGAGTACGGAAGCGAAGCGCCCATAATGCGTGTCAGCGATATGATGAACCGCAGTGTGGCGACCTGCTCGACAGAGGATTTGCTGCCTCTTGTGATGGCGATCATGACCGAGCGGCGTACGCGCCATGTGCTGGTCATGGATGGCGACGACATTGCCGGCATCGTCAGCATCGGCGACGTGGTCAAGTACCGGCTCGATGAAGCGATGCGCAACGAGCAGGACCTGCAGGATTACATCTGCGGGGTCAGCTATCACTGACGAGACTCGCCGAGCTAGGGTGAGCCACCGGCGCTGCTTTGGCCAAAGTTCTCGGCCCCCGGTCCGAGCCCTGCTGCGGTGGAGGTTCCGAAGGCCGCCTGCGCCTTCTCAACCTCCACCGGACATGGGTATTCGCCCCGCCGCATCAGGCTGTTGAGACGCAAAGCGCGGTAGTTTTCGGGAACGAACGCAAGGCCGCTGGGAAAGCGCTTGTTGACCTTGATCTGGGCGGTCAGCTCGCCCTGGTCGGATCGCACGACCACCTGATCGCCATCCGAAAGACCCAGCTGCGCAGCATCCTGGGCGCCCATCTCCACATAGGGGTCGTCCGCGACCGTATTCAGTATCTCCGAGTGTTCAGAAAGATATCCGTTGTGGAACAAACAGTTGCCGGTGACGAGCATGAGCCGGCCGGTTGCAATGGGTGCAGGCGCTAGCGCGAAGAACCCGCCAGCCGGCGGCGCAAGGACGGCTTTCGTAAACGCTCCGTCAGTGCCAAGCCCATCCTGCGTTAGCCCTTCGTAAGCCGGGACCAAGCGGGCAATCTCGTCGAAAATCTCGCGTTGAACCGATGGCCGCGACGACTGGCCGCGAAGGGCCGCGACGAAGTCGAAGATCGCCAGGTTGCCCCGCCCCTCGGCGACGGGCTCACGGAACTTGCAGACCTTCTGGATCCGGCCTTCGTTATTGGTGAAAGTGCCGGATTCTTCGCCATAACTCGCGGCGGGCAGCACCACATCGGCCAGGCCCGCCGTATCCGTGAGGAATGCGTCCTGCACGATCAGGAGATCGGCGGCGCGAAGCGCCCGCTCCACGAACCTCCGGTCGGGATAGGACATCAGCGGATCGCTTCCGGCGATATAGAGCGTGCCCATTCGTCCCCGGTCACAGAGTTCCAGCATGCCGTCGAAATCCGCGCCCGGTTCGGACGGGATCCCGGCGCCCCAGACCTGTTCGAAAATCGCGCGCGCCGCATCGTCGGCGACCGCCCGCAGCCCCGGTAGGGCGGCCGGTAGAACGCCCATATCCCAGGCACCCAGCTGGTTGGCGCGGTCGAAAAGGAACTGCAGCGCCAGTTCCTTGTCGAGTGCGCGAAGAACCTGCGCGAGATTGCTGAGCTGCTGCAATGTCTCGCGCGCCAACGGCGACCTCAGGAGATCGGCGCTGAGAAGCACGCTGACGCTCCGCCCTTCCAGCAGCGCCTTGGCGAGGCGGTACGGTTCGCCGCCGCCGGTGGCCGCTGCTGGCCCGCCAATTGTCGCGCCGATGCCCGCAAGCACCTCGTCGGGCAAGTCCTTGCCGGCCGCCGCCACGATGCCGGCCACCACCGCCGCAACGCCCGCTGCCTCGTCGCCCGGGGAAACGCGAACGACCGCCCGGGCGTCGGCCTCCAGGCGGGACGGCCGTGCCGAGAGCATGAGCAAGCCCATCTGCCGCCGCCGTGCGGCGTCACGCAACAGATATTCGGTCACCGGGTTTTCCTCGGTCACGTTGCCGCCGACGACGAGCACGCAGTCGTTGCCGATGACGTCCGCCAACGGTGCGCGGCTGTAGTAACCCATCACCAATGGACCGAGCGCATCTAACGGCGTGGACCAGCGCGACGAGCAGTCTACGTTGTTGGTCCGGAATACCGTCCGCATCATTTTCTGAAACTGGTAAAGCATCTCGTTGGGAAGGCGCGGCGAGGCCAGCCCGCCTGCAGCCTTTCCCTCGACCGCCGACAGGCGCCGCTGCAGGTAGTCCCCCGCTTCTTCCCAGGAAACCGGCACGAGGGCGCCATCGCGACGGACCATCGGTCGCTTGATCCTGTCCGGGCTCGTAACGAAATCGAGGCCAAAGCGCCCCCGCACGCAGAGCGTTTCGCGGTTGAGCCCCTCGTCCCACTTCGAGCGCACGCGCATGAACTCGCCCTTGCGCGTGCCGACCGTCAGCTGGCAGCCGGTGCCGCAATGCGGGCAGATCGTATCGGTCTCGGCCAGATCCCAGGGCCGCGCCTTATAGCGATAAGGGAAGCTCATCAGCGCGCCGACCGGGCAGACTTCGACGCAATTGCCGCATTGGTCGCAACTCGCAAGACTGCCCTCGAAGCCGGTAACGGCGGTATCCATGCCTTTCTCGACCGTACCCAAGGCAACCGCGCCGACCACCTCCTCGCACATCCGCACGCAACGCTGGCACTGGATGCAGCGGTTGACGTTCATGATGATGACCGGGCTGAGGCGGATGTCCTCGGAGTGGAACACACGTTTGGCATCGCGGAACCGGCTTTCGCGGGGCCCATATGCCATCACCTGGTTCTGAAGTTCGCATTCGCCGCCCTTGTCGCAGATCGGGCAGTCGAGGGGGTGGTTGGCGAGCAGCATGTCGAGCATGGATGAGCGCGTTTCCTCGATCAGCGGCGTGTTCGTTCGCACCACCATGCCGTCGGTGACCGCGGTGGCGCAGGACGGCTGCAGCTTGCGCTGCCCCTCGATCTCGACCAGGCACATGCGGCATGAGGCCAGCGGCGGCAGCCGCTTCATGTAGCAGAAGGTCGGAATGTCGATGCCCAGACGTTCTGTCGCCTGCAGTATCGTAGAGCCCGCTTCCACTTCCAGCATTTGGTCATTGATCGTGACGCGAACCATGGCTTCCTCGCGGTCTTCTCCCGCGCACCTCAGTGAAACGGGCACCTCCGCTCCTCGATATGGGCGACGAATTCATCGTGGAAATGCTTGAGTGCGGCGCGCAGCCCCATCGCCGCGCCGTCACCCAAGGCGCAGAACGTATTGCCGAAAATGCCCTTGCAGAGCGCGTCGAGCTGTTCCAGATCGCCAGGTTCCCCCTGCCCCGCCTCGACCCGGCGCAGCACTTTGACGGCCCAGTCCAGCCCTTCGCGGCAAGGTGTGCATTTGCCGCAGGACTCGTGGTGGAAGAACTCGACGATCCGGGTCGCAACCTTGACCATGCAGGTCGAGTCGTCGATCACAATCACACCAGCCGAGCCGAGCATCGAGCCGGCGGCAGCCAGCGAGTCGAAATCCATCCCCACCTCGAGTCCACTCTCCGGGATGACCGGTGCCGAGACCCCGCCCGGAATGACCGCCTTGATCTTCCGTCCGGGCAAGGCACCACCGGCGTGGTCCTCGACCAGTTCCCGCAGCGGTATGCCCATCGGCAACTCGTAGAGGCCGGGTTTGCGCACCTGTCCGCTGAGGCAGTAGAGTTTCGGCCCGGGGCTCCTGTCCGGGCCGATGCCCCGAAACCACCTTGCCTCCCGCATCACGATATGCGGCACGCAAGCGAGCGTCTCGACGTTGTTGATCACCGTGGGGCTGGCGTAGAGCCCTTCGACTGCCGGAAACGGCGGTTTCAGGCGGGGCTGCGCTCGCTTGCCTTCAAGCGAGTCGAGCATCGCGGTCTCCTCGCCGCAGATGTAGGCGCCGGCGCCGCAATGGATATGCACGGCAAAATCAAAATCGGAGCCCAGAATATTCCGCCCGAGGTAACCGCTTTCGTGGGCCTCGGCGATTGCGTGCTCCAGGCGGCGGATCGCCGTCACATACTCTCCGCGGACGTAGACATAAGCGGTCTTGGCCCCGATCGCGTAGCCGCTTACTGCCAGCCCCTCGATGAGCTGGTGCGGGTCGCGCTCCATGATGATCCGGTCCTTGAAAGTGCCCGGCTCGCCTTCGTCGGCGTTGCAGCACAGATATTTCGGCTTGCCGGTCTGCTTCGGGACGAAGCTCCATTTCATGCCGGTCGGAAAGCCGGCACCGCCGCGACCGCGCAGGTTGGACTCCTTGACGAGGTTTATGAGCTCATCAGGCGTATGCTCGCGCAGCGCCTTCGCCAACGCCTGATAGCCGCCGCCAGCCTCATAGGTCGACAGCAAGTGACCATCCGGCAGGTCGATATTCTTGAGGAGAACCGGCTCGAACATGGCGCTACTCTCCCGGCCGTTGCGCGGAGGCGCGCTCAACGCCCGCTGCTTGCGGGGCTCTAGCCCGAAGGCTGTCCACCAGTGCGTCTACCCGAGCGACATCCAGATTGCCGTGGTAGTCGTCGCCGACTTGCATCACCGGCGCCATCTCGCAGGCCCCGAGGCATTCCACGGTCGAAAGCGTGAACAGCCCATCCGGGGTGGTCTCGTCCTTCTTTATCGCCAGCACCGTTTCCAGATGCTTCAGCAACTCATCCGATCCGCACAGCATGCAGGAAACGTTGTCACAGAGCTGCAGGTGGAACAGGCCCACCGGTTCGGTATGGAAGAGCGTGTAAAAGGTCGCCAGCTCGTACACCCAGATCCGCTCTACGCCGAGGATGTCGGCGACCTCTTCCAACACCGGGCCAGGCAGATAACCATGTTCCTTCTGCGCGATCAGAAGCGCGGGCATGATCGCCGAGCGCTGGTTCGGATACCGCGCCGCCGCCGCTTCGATCTTTTCGCGCATGCTCATCGCATCCAAATCTCCTGTTACTTGTCCACCTCCGCCATCACCGGATCGAGGCTGCCCAGCACGGCGATCATGTCGGCCAGGTAGCGTGCGTTGGTCACCCCATAGAGCGCCTGAAGATTGACGAAGGACGGTGCTCGCACCTTCATGCGGAACGGTTTCGGCGATCCATCGCTGATGATGTAGAACCCCAGTTCACCCTTCGGCGCCTCGATGGCCGAATAGACCTCGCCCTTCGGTACGCTGAAGCCATAGGCCGACAGGTCGAAATGCTGGATCAAAGCCTCCATCGAGCAATGCACGCGGTCCTTGTCCACCGGGAACGCGATCGTCGGCATGTCGATCTGGAACGGTCCTTCGGGCATCTGGTCGATGCATTGCTCGATAAGCCGGACGCTTTCGCGCATCTCGTCGACCCGGCACCGCCAGCGCGCATAGCAATCGCCCTCGTCGCGGGTGATGACGTTGAAATCGAGCCGGTCGTAAATTTCGTAGGGCTCGTCGCGCCGAATGTCCCAGTCGACGCCGGAAGCGCGCAGGTTCGGGCCGCTGAGCCCCAGATCAATAGCGTCCTCGGGAGAGATCACACCGATCCCTTTCGTTCGGCTGAGAAACACCCGGTTGTTTTCGATCAATCGCTCGTAATCGCGGATCCGGTTCGGGAAGATGTCGCAGAACTCCCGGATCTTGGGGAAGAACTCCTGGGGCAGGTCCTCGCGCACACCGCCGACCCGACAGAAGGACGTGTGCATGCGCGCGCCGGTTATCATTTCCAAGAGGTCCATGATCATTTCACGCTCGCGCATGGCGTAAAGCAGCGCAGTCATGGCCCCCAGATCCATCGGCAGCGCGCCGGTAATCAGGAGATGGCCGGATATCCGCGCCAGCTCGGCCATCATCACGCGGATGTACTGCGCCCGGATCGGTGCTTCTATGCCGAGAAGTTTCTCCACCGCCAGTGCAAAGGCCAGGTTGTTCGAAGGCGGGCAGACATAGTCGAGCCGGTCCGTCAGGGGAAAGATCTGCGTATAGGTGAAGCTCTCGGCCAGTTTTTCGGTGCCGCGGTGAAGGTAGCCGATATGCGGGTCAACGCGCTCGACGTACTCCCCGTCCAATTCGAGAACGAGCCGGAGAACCCCATGGGTGCTGGGGTGCTGCGGACCGAGATTGAGAAGCACTTCCTTGGTATTAAGCGCTTCGCTTTCCGGCCTGCTGAGCTCAGTGACTTCGGTCATCTCAACTCCCGGGCATGCCTCCTTACGGAATTTCCCTGGTGGCGAGGTCCGGCTGCGTCGGCGGCGGGCCTTCGGCACCGAAGGGATTCAGTTTGTCCTTGTAACCCCTTAAGGGGAAGTCCTTACGTTGGGGAAAGCCCTCGAAGCCTTCCCACATATAGATCCGGCGCAAATCGGGATGGCCCTCGAACCTTATCCCGTACATGTCCCAGGCTTCACGCTCATGCCAATTGGCGGTCCGCCAGACCCCCGTCACCGACGGGACGCGGGGCGGATCGCCAAGGCGGCACTTGATGCGAATGCGCCATTTGTTCGGCAGCGAATAGAGGTGGTACACGGCCTCATAGCGCGGCAGTTCGGGGTAATGATCGACGCCGCAGATGTCCGACAGAAAATTGAACCGCAGCGCGGGGTGTTCCTTCAGAAACCGGCAGAACTCGACGATTGTCTCAGGTGGCACCGCAAAGGCATGGACACCGTGGCCGGTTCCCAGGTCCTCGATTGTTCCTTCGAAACGCTCCATGATCAGGGTGCGATTGAGAGACGGCTCCATGCTCATGACGCTGCAATCCGATCCAGAGGCGTTCCGGCTAATGCTCGGGATTTCTTGATTTTCTCCTGAAGCAGCAGGAAGCCGTGCATCAGCGCCTCGGGCCGAGGCGGGCAGCCGGGCACATGCACGTCCACCGGCACGAAGGTCTCCGACCCCTGCACCACGGCGTAGGTGTTGTAGACCCCGCCAGAGATCGCGCAGGTGCCCATTGCGATCACCCAGCGCGGCTCCGGCATCTGGTCATAAAGCCGTCGCACGACGGGGGCGAATTTCCGGGTCACGGTGCCGGCGATGATCATCACGTCGGACTGGCGCGGCGAAGGCCGGAACACCACGCCGAACCGGTCAAGATCGTAGCGCGCGCAACCGGCTGAGATCATCTCGATGGCGCAGCAGGCAATGCCAAAGGTCTCGGGCCACAGCGCCGATCTTCGGCTCCAGCTGATAATGCTGTCGGCCGTCGTGAACAGCACGCTGTCGCGGATCGCATTGTTTACGCCTCCCATTCCAGCGCTCCCTTCAGCCAGGCGTAGGCGAAGCCCACGATAAGCAGCAACATGAAGACGAACATCTCGACGTAACCGACCAGCCCGATCTCTCTCAGGACGACAGCCCAGGGAAAGAGGAACATCGCCTCGACATCGAAGACCACCAACAGGATCGCCAGCATGAAGAACTGCACCCTGAAGCGGCCGCCGGCGGCCTCGCCTGCAGGGTCCATGCCGCATTCATAGGGCATGTTCTTTGCGGGATAGGGATTGGAGGGGCGCAGCAACGAGGAGACAAACAGCGTCACCCCCGTCACCAGAACAATTCCGGCGACCATGAAAAGAACCGGTAGGAATTCCATTGCGGTCATAATTCCAACGCCTCGCTCACCCACCGGGGGGCTTTGCTCGGGCTGCGATCGACCCCGCTCGGGGGCCGGTATTGCGGTCGCCCCGGAAAGCGACTTCTGCAATGCTTTTCTTGCACTATCAGTGTATTCCGTCGGGCAGATCATTGCAAATCCAATAGATCAGCCGCCAAGCACAGAATATTGAGCAAGCTTCAGAAACCACGACGGAAACAGGCCGATGCCGATGGTGCCGGCTGCCGTGAAGGCGAGCGCGACGCGGACCAGGGGTGTCAGCGCCGGTTCGAACGCCCTCTTCGGCTCGCGCATGTAGATCACCATGACGATGCGGATGTAGAAGTATGCCGCGGCGACGCTTAGCAACACTGCGATTACCGCCAGCAGGACGAAACCTCGCTCGACGAGCGCCAGCAACACGTAGAACTTGGCGAAGAACCCCGCCGTCGGCGGAATACCCGCCAACGAGAACAGATAGAGCAGCATCAGAAGCGCCAGTCCGGGATGCGACTTGGCAAAACCTGCATAGTCTTCAATAATTTCGCCCGAGAAATTGCCGCTCCGCATCATGATGACCGCAGCGAAAATGCCGAGATTCATGAAGGCGTAGATCAGCAGGTAGAGCATCACGCTGGCAATCCCGTCCGCACTGCCGGCTACGACGCCGAAAAGAGCGAACCCGGCATGGGCAATGCTGGAATAGGCCAGAAGGCGCTTGAAGTTATCCTGCACCAGCGCCACGAAACTGCCGAGCGCCATCGTCATGACCGCAATAACGGCGACGATGATCCAAACGTCCGAGGCCGCGACCAGCGGGTTGAGGAACACCCTCAGGATCACTGCGAACCCTGCCGCCTTGGGGCCCACCGACATGAAGGCGGTGATCGTCGTCGGCGCGCCCTCATAGACGTCCGGCACCCACATGTGGAACGGCACCGCGCCGACCTTGAAGACCAGTCCGGCGACGATGAAAACCACCGCCAGTAACAATCCAGGATCGCGCGGATCGCCGGTCACCGCCGCCGCCATTCCGTCCAGTTGGGTCGTGCCGGTGAGCCCGTAGACCAGCGAAACGCCATAGAGGAAAATTGCGGTCGAGACCGCCCCAAGGATGACGTATTTCAGCGCCGCTTCGTTCGACCGCCGTTCTTTCCGCAGGAAGCCGGTCAGCACATAGGTGCAGAGCACCAACAGTTCGAGGCCCACATAGATCGACATGAGATCGGTCGCCGAGGCCATGATCATCATTCCCGAAAGCGCAAAGAGCAGCAGGACATAGTATTCGCTGCTGCCGATCCCTTCGATATCGGCGTATTTTCGGGAAAGGAGGAATGTCAGGACGGTGGCAATGTAGAACACGAACTTGAAGAAGACCGCAAAGCGGTCGGCGACGAACATGCCCGTGTAGGCCGGCCGCACCTCGCCCGCCAGCATGAATGTCGCCAGGGCGGCGATCAGCACGACTGCGACGGACGCCCAGAGGAGGATATCTTCCTGCCTCTTCCGCACAAGCTGGCCCAGGATCAGCAGGATGCAGGCCCCGGTGACCACCACGATCTCGGGCAGGCTCGCAAGCACTGACTGGAAGAGCACAGCGGCGGTCATTGGCCGCTCTCCTCGCCATGCACCTGCATCAGCAGATGCCTCGCCGAGGCGTCGATGATGTTGAGAAAGGGTTTTGGATAGAGCCCGACCCAAAGCACGAAGATGGCCAGCGGCAGGATCGCGACCATTTCGCGCATGTTCACGTCGTGTATCTTGAACCGGGTGCTCACGCTCGCCGGACCAAGAGCAACGTTCCCGTACATGCCAAGCAGATAGGCCGCGCTGAGCAATGCGCCCAAAACGGCGGCCGCGCCGACAGCCAGGTTGGCCGCAAACCCGCCCGACAGCACGAGCAGCTCGCCCACGAACGAATTCGTTCCCGGCAGCGCCATCGACGACAGGGTGAACAGCGCAAGAAACGCGGTATAGACCGGCGCCGCCTTCATCAGTCCGCCGTACTCCGCCATGCTGCGCGTATGCGTCCGCTCGTAGATCAGGCCGACGAACAGGAACAAGGCACCCGTCGTTACGCCGTGATTGAACATCTGCAGGATTCCGCCTTCGAGCCCGCGGAGGTTCAGCGCAAAAATCCCCAGCGTCACGAAACCCATGTGGCTGATGCTGGAATAGGCCACCAGCTTCTTCAGGTCGTCCTGCGCAAGCGCAAGCAACCCGCCATAGATGATCGCAAGCGCCGAAAGCGCCAGCATCAGCGTCGAATAATACACCGACGCTTCGGGCAGCATCGGTAGCGAGAACCGCAGGAATCCGTAGGCTCCCATCTTCAGGAGCACGCCGGCGAGGATGATGCTGCCCGCCGTTGGCGCCTGCACATGGGCGTCCGGCAGCCAGGTGTGGACCGGGACCATCGGCACCTTGACGGCGAAGGCGACCAGGAAGGAGAAGAACAGCCACGACTGGACAGGGAACGGCAAATCCTGCGCCGTCAGGACGAGAATGTCGAAGGTCTTGCCGCCGTTGAAATAGAGCACGATGACGCCGACTAGGAACAGGACGCTGCCCGCCAGCGTGTAGAGGAAGAACTTGAAAGCCGCATAGACCCGGCCGTCGCCGCCCCAGACGCCGATGATCAAGTACATCGGGATCAGCATCGCCTCCCAGAAGACGTAGAACAGGAACAGGTCGAGCGCGCAGAAAACGCCGAGCATCAGCGCCTGCATGACGAGCAGACTGACCATGAACTCCTTCACCTTGCGGTCGATCGCGGCCCACGAGGCGAGCACGCAGATCGAGCCCAGCAGCGCGGTCAGAAAAACGAAGAGTGCGCTGATTCCGTCGACGCCAAGCGCATAGCTGATCCCCAGCACGGGCACCCATGGCCGTCTCTCGATGAACTGCATCGCGTGGGTCGATGTGTCGAAGCCGGCGAGCATGGCAATGCAGAGAGCGAGGTCGAGGGCGGTCACACCCAGTGCTGTCCATCGCACCACATCGTCCCTGCGGAGCAGCATCAGTACCGCTGCCCCGGCGGCGGGCGTGAATACGATCAGGCTGAGGAGCGGGAAGCCCATTGCACCCCCTAGCGCCACGCCACGGCGAAAACGGCGGTGGCCGCGATCACCCCGACGATCATCGCCAGTACGTAGTGGGTCACGACGCCGGTCTGGAGTCGCCGCAGCGCCCCGCCGCCGTGCAGGATCGAGCGGGCAACGCCGTTCACCACGGCGTCCACCCCGGCGAGATCGATCCGCAGCCCCGCGCGTGCTGCCCCATGGAGGAGGGGCAGCGCCGCTGTCTCCGAAACATTGCTCACTGCCTGCTCGTAACGCGCCAGCGGTCTTTCGGCGAGCCACATGAAGGCCCGCGCACCCTTGCGATAGAACCAGTCGGTGTCGAGGCTGATCGTGTTCTCTGGATCAAGCGCCCGGAGGAACAGCACGAAGCCCAGGGCGGTAAACATCAGCACGCCGAGGCTCTCGGTGACATGGACGCCCGTATAGGGTTCGAAGTCGACCGGATAGGGCAGAAGCGCATAAAGTGGCTGGGGAAATACCCCGATGGCGATGCAGAGCACCGCCGCCATGGCCATCGCAACCAGCATGTTGCGCGGCGGCTCCCGCGCCTCCAGTTTCCGGTCCGTGCCGAAAAACATGTAATAGGGAAGCTTGAGCCCGGTGTGCAGGAACGTTCCCGACGACGCCATTGTCAACGCCAGCACCACCAACGCCCGGTGATCCGCTCCGGCAGCGGCAATCACCATCGACTTGGTGACGAAGCCCGAGAAGAATGGAAATGCCGAGATCGCGAAGGCGCCGACCATATAGAGCGCCACTGTCACCGGCATGGTCTTGTAGAGCCCGCCAAGCTCAGTGAGCTTGCGCCGCCCGGTGACGTAGATCACCGCTCCGGCTCCCATGAACAGGAGCGACTTGTACAGAATATGCGCGAAGGCATGGCTCGTGGCCCCGTTGACAGCCATCTCGGTCCCGATACCGATGCCCGCCACCATGTAACCCACCTGGCTGACGATGTGATAGGCGAGCAGCCGCCGGCAGTCGTTCTCCAGCACCGCATAAATGACGCCGTAGAGCGCCATCGCGGTGCCGAGCCAGACAAGAAGCTCGGTTCCCGGAAACGCGCGCGCCAGCACATAGACGGCGGTCTTGGTGGTGAAGGCGCTCATGAATACCGCCCCGGTGACGGTCGCTTCGGGATAAGCGTCGGTCAGCCAGGCGTTGAGCGGCGGCACCGCGGCGTTGAGCAAGAACCCCGCAAGGATCAGGTAAGTGCCGGCGCCCATCGCCCCGATCGGGCCAAAGAGCAGCGATCCTGTCGAGAGCCCATGGAGAATGATTCCGCCGAGCAAGACGACACCGCCGGTGACATGGACCATGAGATATCGGAACCCGGCGCCGATCGCTTGCCGGCCACCTTGGGCGAAAACCAGATAGGCAGAAGCAAACGCCATGGTTTCCCAGAACATGTACAGGGTCAGGTAGTCGCCGGCGAAGACCACGCCGAGCGCGCCGCCGACGTAGACGAAGGCGGCGACATGCTGGCCGGGACGAGGCAAGTGTAGCGCATAGACCGTTCCGATCAGCGCCATGATGGTGAAAACCGTGGCAAAGACGATGCTCAGCTTGTCGACCTTGGCGATCAGGATTTCCTGCCCGAGGAACTGCGCCGCTCCATAGCTGCCGGGCTGCATCATAACCACCGCCAGCAGCGCCAGCGCCGGGATCAGCAGCAGATAGACCTTGCGGATCGTTCCGCTCAGGAACGGGATCGGCAGGGCGCCGAGAATGAGCAGCAGGGCGGGATGGGCGAAGTCAATCATAATAATCCTCGCGCCGCATGAGCCCGCCCTGATGGCCGAGGAACTTGGAAACGAAGATCAGCAGAATGCAGGATACGAAGCCATAGACGGCCGACCAGCCCGGCAAGCGGTCCCACGGGTATTCGGCGTGTTCGCGGGGGACCAGAAAGTCCGCGATGACGATCAGAACGAGCACCAGATAAAACAGCTGGCGCCGCTGATTGGCATATTCTTCGTCGCCGAAGAAATCGACCACGCGCTTGATCATCTGATAACTCCTTCCGCGAGGGCCAGGAAATAGTTTGGGAAAATGCCCATCGACACCGACAGGATGGCGGTCGCGACCAGCGGGATCGTCATCATCGGAATTTCACGGATCGTCGCCGGGCTCTCCTCAGCCTCCGTCCTGAAAAAGGCGAGATAGCTCACCGGCAAGAAATAGGCAGCGTTGAGAACCGAACTCACCAGGAGCACGATCAGGAACGCGACATCCCCTGCCTGCATCGAGCCCAGCGTCAGATACCATTTGCTAACGAAACCCGCGGTCGGCGGCACCCCGATCATGCTGAGTGAGCCGACGAAGAACGCCCCCATCGTCCAGGGCAGCCTGCGGCCGATGCCGGCCATATCGCTGATGTTCCGCTTGCCGGATGCGCAATAGATCGACCCGGCGCAGAAAAACAGGGTGATTTTGGAGAAGGCATGAGCCGCGATGTGGATGATCCCGCCGACCATCGCGGCGGGCGAGAGCAAAACCGCGCCCAGCACGATATAGGAGAGCTGGCTGACCGTCGAATAGGCGAGCCTCGCCTTCAGATCGTCCCGTGTCAGGGCGTAGACGGACGCCATCAGGATCGTGAATGAGGCCAGATAGGCCGTAGCGATGCCAAGATGCAGACTGCCCATCAGCCCCGTGCCGAAGACATGGAACACCACCCGCAGCACGCAGAACACGCCCATCTTGACCACGGCCACCGCATGCAGGAGCGCGCTGACCGGTGTTGGGGCCACCATCGCGGCAGGTAGCCAGGCGTGCATCGGCATTATTGCGGCCTTGGCGAAGCCGAAGAGATAGCAGAAATAGACGACCGTCAGCAGCGGCGCTGAGGCATCGACGCCTCCCAACAGTCCCCCTGCCCTGAAGTCGAGCGACCCCGCGATCTGGTAGGTCAGTGCCAGCGCGGCGAGAAGCGCACTTTTCGAGGCACCCATCAGATAGACAAGGTATTTGCGGCTGCCCCTCCATGCCTCTTCGTCCTCGTGGTGATAGACGAGCGGATAGGTCACGAGGCTGAGTACCTCGTAGAAGATCACCAGCGTGAACAGATTGGCGGCGAAGGCGCCCCCGACGGCGGCCGCGAGACTGGCCGCGAAGCAGGCGAAGAACCGGGTCTGCGCATGCTCGTGCAAGTGCCGCATGTAGCCGATGGAATAGATCGCCGCCGTGATCCACAACAGCGACGAGACGGTGGCAAACACCATGCCGAGCGCATCGACCCGGAAAGCGAAGGCAATCCCCGGCAGAATCTCGAACAAGCGCAATTCGATCGCCCCGCCCGCCAGCACGGTGGGCGCCATCGAAACGACAATTGCGAACAAAACAACCGCGGCCAATGGCGAGACGAGATCACGGAACCTCTCGCGGTTGTTCAGAAGGAGAATCGCAAGGGCCGCCAGCCCTGCAACGGTGACGGCAAGCAGCGGCCGGATCGATATCACCGGGTCCGGGTCCAAGCCGCTATCCTTTCATCATCGTCATGTCGTCGACCTTGAGGGTGGACTTGTTCCTCACAAGAGCGACCAGGATACCAAGGGCGACGGCTACTTCCGCCGCGGTGATTGCGATGACGAAGATCGCGAAGATCTGCCCGCGAAAATCGTCGTAATAGTGCCCGAAAGCGATGAAGTTGATGTTGACCGAATTGAGCAGAAGCTCCAGCGACATCAGCACAACCAGGATATTGCGCCTGAGCAGCACGCCCGCCGCCCCGATCACGAACAGGACCACTCCGAGCAAAATATACCACGAGAGCGAAACCATCAGTTCGACTCCTTCCGCGCCAGGACGATGGCGCCGACCAGGGCGGCCAGCAGGATGACCGAGGCGGCTTCAAATGGGAGCAGGTAGTCGGCGAAAAGCGTCGTGCTGAGCTCTCTGAGCTGATCGCCGCCGCGCTCAGTGACGGGCTCCGCGACCGAAAAGCGGTTGCTCCAGAGCACCAGCACAAGCATCTCGATCCCAAGCAGCACCACCAGCACCAGAGCCGGCAGGTTGCCGCCCGGCAAGAACCGCTGCAACAACGCTTCGCGCACGTCGATCATCATGATTACGAACAGGAACAGGACCATGATCGCGCCGACATAGACGAAGATCTGGATCACCGCGAGCAACGGCGCTCCGAGCAAGACGAAGATTGCAGAGATTTGCAGGAAACAGGCCATCAGCGCCAACGCGCTGTGAACCGGATTACGCGCCAGGACCAGCAGCAGGGCCGTGATCACCGACACCGTGGCGAACAGAAGAAAGAACCCCTGATCCATCGACGCCGAGCCTCCGACGCGGACTGTCACGCGGCGCGAAACGATCGGATCGAAATGCCGCCGCACTCACAAATTGTGCCCTAGTATCGGATTTTTCACAAGTCGTCGGCGGCGCCAAACGGGACCGGTACCGGTCTACCGAGGCCGCGCGCACTTCGGGCTATCGCGAGCCGCGTGGCGGGACCCCGACCGACGCCAGCTCAGGGTCGAAAATTGGCCTCTTGATTAATTAAATCCATTGTGATTAATAAATGACATGACCTATGTGACCGGACTGAGCCAGAAAGACACTTACGCCCATAATCTCCGGGCGGTCTTCGAAGTTATTCGCGTTCACGGCCCGATGACGATCGCCGAAATTGCCCCGTATACCGGGCTGACGGTTCAAACGATCAGCAATCTCACCGGGGAACTCGATGCCGATGGTTTCATAAGGTCGCCTGGGCGCATCAAGTCGCGGCGCGGGCAGCCACCCAAGCAATTCACGGTGAACGAAAGCGCCCTTTGCTCGATTGGTGTCCATCTCGAGCGCGGATACTACAGCGCTCTGCTGACCGACCTCTCCGGACGGACGCTGCGCCGGGAAGCCTCGCAATTGCATGAGGCTACGCCCGAGGCAGCCCTGATGGAGATCGCCGCTACCATACGAAAGTTGCAGGCTGAGGCCGGCTCGCCTGTTGCGGGCGTCGGTTTGGCTCTACCCGGCCCGCTCTCTCTCGTTGAGGGCCGCGTCCGGTCGGTGCCCAACTACCCAGGCTGGGACGACGTCCCGGTGAGCGATATTCTTCGCGGCCACACTGGTCTGCCGGTATTCATCGAAAACGATGCCACGGCGGCGGCCATCGGAGAATTGCGTCATGGCGGCGCACGGGGTTGTCAGGATTTCTTCTATATCTACTTCGGCACCAATCTGGGCGGCGGCATCATTTCCAATGGCGCAGCGATGCGCGGCGCGACGGCCAACGCCGGCGAGTTTGGCCGCCTTCTTGTCGGTAATATGGGTGGTCCGGAAGTAAACCATGTCGTTTCATTCGCCGCCCTGAGGCGTGCGTTTCCAGGTATCACCAAGGATGAGGTGGCGTTGCGGCTCAATGCCGAGGATGCAGATCTGATCGCTTGGCTAGAGAATGCCTGCGACGCGCTGCTCGCTCCGATCCATGCCGTAGAAAATCTTCTTGATCCCGAGCGGATCGTGCTTGGCGGCGAGTTTCCGGACTCTGTCTTCAGCTGGCTCGCAACACGTCTGGCGGAAAAGATCTCGAGCGTCAGGCCAGCGGGCGCCCTACCCCCTCCGGCGATCGACGCTTCGTTCAGCGACGGAAAGGCTGCCGCGCTCGGCGCAGCGGCTCTGCCGGTACTTGCAGCGCTGTCTCTCGGCTCCTTGTCCTTGAAGGTGGCCAGTGAGACCGCCGCGTTGCCGCTCAAACAGCCGGCATTCTGGCAGGGCGGATAAAGAGGTCCAAAAAAACCAGTCGCTTTGATTGGCTGACAAAGAAAGGGAACGTCATGATGACAAAGAATTCACTTGGACTTACGGCAGTTGCACTGGTGGCTGCAGGAATTGCGATCGGTACGCCGGCCGCGGCAGAGCAGGTATCGCTCAACCTCGTGCTGGTTTCTCCGGCCGATCGCTGGGAACACATTCTGCCCTTGGCCGAGGCCGCATTTAAGAAGGCCAATCCCCAGGTCGATTTGAAGGTAAACGCTCAAATCCTGCCGTTTGGCGACAGGCTTACGCGGCTTCGTGCCGCCGCAGCGGGCGGGACGCCGCTTGACATCGTTTCGCTCGACCAGCCTGAAGTTGGCGAGTTTGCCGCAGCCGGCTTCACCAAGGACCTCACCCCCTATATCGACCGCGATCTTGACGGGCTGAAGGACTGGCTGCCGGCCTATCGTGATGGAACGCTCTATGAGGGCAAATGGCACGCCATCTGGGCTTGGACCGACGCCCGCGTGCTTTGGTATTGGAAAGACCTCCTCAAAGAGGCCGGTGTCGACCCGCAGTCCATGACGACATGGGACGGGTATCTGGAGAGCTGCAAGAAGCTTGATGCTGCCCTTTCCAAGAAAGGCATCCAAGGCTGCCTGCTGATCGGCAAGCCCTGGGTTGCCGACTGGACGCTGCCCTATGTCTGGATGCACAACGGAGATATCGGGCAACTGGTCGATGAGGAGGCCGCGAAGGACGCTGGGGCCAGCGAGGCTTGGGTTCCTTCCCTCGACAGCCAGGCGTGGATCGACGCGCTGAAATTCACCAAGGCGCAGGTCGACGCCGGCATCACGCCTTTCACCGAACACCAGTTCGGGCCGCAGTTCGCGTCGCGAAGCTTTGCGACGTCTCTTGAAGGGACGTGGGTCTATGGCTCGCTGGCCAATACCGGCGCAGACATGAGCAATGTCGGGGTGATTGCGGCGTTTCCGACCGAAAAGAAGGGCGAGCCGACCGCCACCATGGCCGGCGGCTGGACACTCGCAATCCCCGCGACGTCGGAGCATCCCGATGTCGCCTGGCAGTTCCTCAAGGCCATGCTGGACGTGAAGGTCATGGGCGACGCCGAAGTGAAGTTCGGCTATCTGCCCGTTCGCCAGTCCTTTGCCACGGATCTCGATAAAGACTTCGGCGCCTACTGGGACAAGGGTGGCGACAAGCGCTGGGATGAACTCAAGAAGCTCGCCCCCAGCGCCTATGGCCGCCCGAACTTCCCGAGCTGGTCCGGCGTCGGCACCACGATCAGCGAGACGGTGCAGAACGTCATGTTCAACGGGGCTGATCCAGCTGAGGCTGCCGCGAATGCGCAGCACCAGGTGCTAGAGGCGCTCGGTTGGCCGGAAGGCACCTCGGTTAAAGTGGCCGATGACAATAACGGCGCCTGCGAGAAAGGCGGCCGCCTGATCAATGCCGTGACTCCAATGCAAAAGGCTGCCGATAGCAACGGCTCCGGCGCCATTTGCACGGTCATCTCCAGCAACTGACCTGAAACTAAAGAGCCGGGCTGCCCACGGGCGCCCGGCTCTCGGAGGCGCCAATCATGCTGAGACCCAGCTCGACAAGCAATTCTCGTTTCGTCGCACTTTTGCTTGCTCCGGTCATTGTTTCGATGACCATCCTGTTCATCGTTCCGATCATTTGGAACATCTGGATCTCCATCCATAACGTCAGCTTTGCGACTTTCCATAAGGCTTGGAGTTTCGTCGGAGCGCGAAACTATGCGACTCTGCTGAATGACAACGTCTTTCCGAAGATCTTCCACAAGTCTGCTGTAACAACGCTGATCTTCACCTTGTCGAGCGTACTGGGGCAGTTTGCCGCCGGGTTTGGCTTGGCTCTTCTGCTTCAGCGCCTCACGTCATCGGCGCAGCTGTTCCGAGCCATCATTGTGCTGCCTTGGGTGCTCTCGGAACTGGTCGTGGCCTACATCTGGCTGTTCATGTATCAGCAGCACGGACCGTTGAATAACTTCCTCGGCATTTTTGGCATCGGGCCTATACAATGGCTCTCGAACTCAGCCTGGGCGATCTGGTCCGTCAGCCTGACCAACATCTGGTTCGGCACGCCATTTACCGTGTTGATGATGGGCGCGGCGCTGACGACGATCAACCCGGAGACCGTCGAGGCTGCCCGGATGGACGGCGCCACCTCACGCCAGGTTCTGGTGCGGGTCACTTTGCCCCTGCTCAAGCCCTTCGTCGCCCTAAACCTCATCCTGATTACCATGTGGACGGTCAACGTGTTCGCCTTGCCACTGGCGATGACCCAGGGTGGGCCGGCCAATTCGACCACCACCATGTCTCTCTACATGTATCGGCAGGCCTTCGAGTTCGGCAATTTCTCCGTCGGCTCAAGCGTCGGAATAATGCTTTTCCTGCTGAACATCATCGGTGCGGTCATCTATTTGCGCACGCAAAGGAGCGCTCATGCGTAAGCTCGTCGGTTATGGGTTGCTGACGCTCGTCAGCCTGGTTGTAATTGTCCCGTTCGTCATGGTCGTGCTGGCCAGTATCAATCCTGCCGGTTTTCCGCAGATCCCCACGCACCCAACTGCTGCTCACTATGTGAGACTGCTGTCGAACCCGCAATTTGCTCGTGCGCTGATGAACTCCCTCATCGTCGCGGCAGGTGCGACCGTCCTTTCCGTCTTCATCTCGGCGACTGCCGGCTATGCGCTTTCCCGGTTCGAGTTTCGCGGGAAGGGGCTGCTGATGGGGGCTATTCTCGGCGTCTTCATGATCCCGGTCACCGTCAACACCATCCCCCTCTATCTCATGCTGCAAAAAATCGGCTGGCTGAACAGCTATCAGGGTCTGGTCCTGACCTATCAGGCGCTGATCCTGCCTCTCAACGTCTGGATCCTCAAGAACTTCTTCGACACCATTCCGAGCGAACTGGAAGAGGCGGCCATGATGGATGGCGCGGGCCGCTGGAAGACGTTCCGGCTTATCGTGCTGCCGTTGATCTGGCCGGGCATTGCGGTGGCTGTCATCTTCGCCGTGCGCTTTTCGTGGAACGAGTTCGTGTTTGCGGCCACATTCACGTCTTCCGCGACGATGCAGACCTGGCAAGGCGCGATGTACAACTTCCTCGGCTCGACCGGCTCCGATTGGGGCCCTCTGACTGCCGGCGTCATCATCGGCATGGTGCCGGTCGTCGTGCTCTATTGCATTTTCCAACGCCAGTTCATTTCTGGCCTGACACTTGGTGGGGTTAAATCCTGATGAATCGAACGAAAATGAACCTTGCGCTCCTCCAGATGAATTCCCGGCCACTCGACCGTGCCGCCAATCTGGAGCACATGGAGTGCCGCCTCGCCGCCATCGCAGGCAAGGCCGACTTTGCGGTGATGCCGGAATGCGCGGATGTGGGCTACGCACCGGACACTGCCGGTTGGCTGGCCTCCGCGGAGCCCATCAGCGGCGGAAGCGTCAGAGCCTTGCGCGACATGGCGCGTAAACATTCGATCGCACTTGCCTGCGGAGTTCTGGAGGCAGACGGACAGGTCGCCGGTGTCTATTACTCATCGGTCGCCGTCATTGACGCCACTGGCGAACTGATCGGCGTCTACCGGAAGTCGCATCTTTATCCGCGTGAGCATCTGTGGTTTCGGGCCGGTGCCGAGTTACCGGTGTTTGAAGTCGCCGGTGCGCGGGTCGGGATTGCAATCTGCTTCGAGGCGGCGATCCCGCAATTGTTCAGCGAACTGGCAATGTGCGGCGCCGAGCTGGTGATCAATCCTTCAGCTGTTCCGGTTGGTTACGACTACCTTCAGAATCTGCGCACCCCGGCCAGGGCCCAGGACAGTCAGATCTTCACGGCAGCGGTGAATCGCGCGGGGATCGAGGCAGACGTTCACTATTGCGGTGGTTCCCAGATCTGCGCGCCCACGGGCGAACTCCTTGGCAAGGCGGGACATGGCACCGAAGAGACCGTGATCGCCCGGCTGGATTTTGACCAGATCCTTCCCGCGCGCCTGCAGGAGCCAAGCTTCCGGGCGCTCAGGCCCGAACTCTACCAGTCGCTTCGACCAATCGATGCACAGTCGGCAAACGCGCCCCGGCGGGCGAACCCTTGAGCAGGTGAGCCTCGGGCACTGCCGCAAAACGATCTAGAAAGAGGTAAACCATGGGTGCAATCAGTCTCAGGGAAATTCGCAAGTCCTTCGGCTCCGTCGAGATCATCAAGGGTGTCGACCTCGACATCGACGATGGATCGTTCGTGGTGTTTGTCGGTCCGTCCGGATGCGGCAAGTCGACCATGCTGCGGCTGATTGCAGGCCTCGAGGAAACGACCTCCGGCGAGATTGTCATCGGCGCCAAGAACGTGACGCGGACTGGGCCCGACAAGCGCGGCCTGGCCATGGTCTTTCAGTCTTACGCGTTGTATCCGCACCTGACCGTACGCGAGAACATGAGTTTCAGCCTGAGCATTGCAGGTGCCGACCGGCAAACTCAGGACAAGGCCGTCGCGACGTCGGCGGAAATCTTGCAGTTGGAAAAATTACTGGAGCGCAAGCCCAAGGAACTCTCTGGCGGCCAGCGCCAGCGAGTAGCAATCGGGCGGGCAATCGTGCGCGAGCCGGTCGCCTTCCTGTTCGACGAACCTTTGTCGAATCTCGATGCGGCGCTGCGCGTGCAAATGCGGATGGAACTCGCCAGGCTTCATAAGAGGCTGGGCAAGACCATGATCTATGTCACCCACGATCAGGTGGAAGCCATGACGCTGGCCGACAAGATCGTCGTGTTCAACGGAGGTGCCATTCAGCAGCAAGGGGAGCCACTCGAACTTTACGATCAGCCATGCAATCTTTTCGTGGCGACGTTCATCGGCTCGCCGAAGATGAATATCATCGACTGCGCCCCTTTCACGAGCGAGCGGGCTGCCCGGCTCGTTCCGCAGGGCGCCAGCAGCGTAAGCTTTCTCGGAATTCGCCCCGAACACATCCACCTTGCTGATCCCGATACCGCACCCTTGGCGGGAACCGTTGGCGTCGCCGAACACCTGGGCAGCGACAGTTTCATCTATGTCGATATCGACGGCTTGGATGCGCCGGTCAACGTCCGTGTCACGGGGGGTGCTCGCATCAAGGCCGGCGAACGTGTCGGCTGGAATTCAACGCCTCAAACCTTCATCTGTTTGATCACAACGGTAACAGAGTGCCCTATCCGCGTCTTCCGCAGCAATAAGCAGGCCGCTTTCGGAAATAGACCGCCGCTCATTTCGGCCGAACTCGGTGTGCTCGCGGTGCAGCCGGGTTTGGAATGCCAAGGCGCGCCTCGCATAGGACGCGGGGCATGCCGCCAATTTAGTTAGTTTCGTCAAGGAATTGAAATGAACGACTTCATCGTAAAGGCTCGCGCCATCCTGAGAGCCAACGATCGTGGCGGATACACGGTCCCGACCGACCGCCTCTATCCTTTCCAATGGAACTGGGATTCCGCATTCGTCGCCATGGGTTTCGCTGGCTACGACGTGCTCCGCGCCTATCGCGAGCTTGAGCGTCTGGTGGAAGGACAGTGGGCGGACGGCATGATACCGCACATTGTTTTCCATGCACCGAGCGATACCTATTTCCCCGGCCCGGCCGTCTGGCGCACGTCCCACAGTGTGCCCACCTCAGGCATCACCCAGCCGCCGGTCTTTGGCATGGCCTTGAAACGCGTCCACGATGCGGCAGTTGCCAGTGGCCTTGAGAACGCCGCGCAGCGCTCGATGCCGCTGTTTGAGGCCGCCCTTGCCTGGCATCGCTGGTGGTATGCGGCCCGAGACCCGGAGGGCACCGGCCTCGTGGCCTTGCTGCATCCTTGGGAAAGCGGCAGCGACAATTCGCCTGCCTGGGACGTCGCCATGCAGCGGGTGCCGACCACGACCGAGACCGTCATCGTGCGCAAGGACACCGGCCATGTGGACGCCTCCATGCGGCCGCGCGACGAAGACTACAAACGCTTCATCCATTTGGTCGACACCTATGCGGCCTGTGGCTGGAACCCGGCGCGGCAATGGGAAGTCGCACCCTTCAAGATCGCCGAGGTCCAGACAACAGCCATACTGCTGAAATCCGGCGAGGAGCTCGTGGTACTGGCGCGCGCACTCGGCCGCATCGCTGAGGCAGAGGAGTTGCAGGCGATGAACAGCCGCTCCCGTGCGGCACTGCTGTCGCAATGGCGGCCGAAGCTGAGGCGCTTCGTCTCCCGTGATCTGGTTTCTGGCGAAGACATCGAAGCCCCAACCCAAGCCGGCTTCGTTCCGCTGCTCGCACTCGATCTCGAACGAGACATCCTGACGGCAGCCAGCGCCGAAATGACGCTCTGGTCGGATGGCATGCAAGTGGCCTTCCCTTCAACGCCGAAGACCTATTCAGGTTTCGAGGCTAAGCGCTACTGGCGGGGTCCCTCGTGGGCCATCATCAACTGGCTGCTGATCGACGGGTTGAACCGCAACGGCCTTACTGAGATGGCTGCCGAACTGCGCCGCTCCACCATAGGCGCTATCGAGAAGGTCGGGTTTGCCGAATATTTCGACCCGATCACCGGCGAGGGTTGCGGCGGGCTCGATTTCTCCTGGACCGCTGCCGCTTACATGGAACTAAGCAACGCGGCATGATCGATGGGATGAAAGCCTGACCGACGGCTAGTCCTCTCGCCAAAAAGCCCCGCACGATGGCGGGGCCGTTAGGTGATGAAACGCGGTACGCAGTATCCTAGGAGGCAATATACCCGCCCGTTTAGTACCGGAGCTTGACACCGTCATGACAATCAACTCACGGGCAGTGAAAGCGGGTAAATCCTGCCTTCGTCATCGCCTGCTGATTCATGCCGTGGCTCCCGGAAAAATCTCAAAGCCGGTGTCGACGATGCACGTTGTTGCCGGACGCTCGAGGGTCTCGAATGCCTTCTCCACGGAGGTGCGGCCGATCAGGAACCGATTGGAGCGAACCGTCGAGAGGGGCTGAGGCAGCTCTCGGCCTATATCCAGGCCATTGAAGCCGAAGATGGCGACATCTTCCGGGATGCGCAGACCGGCGGCAAGGCAGTGGAACACGCCGCCGACGGCCATGTCATCGTTCGAGTAGATGATGACGTCGACTTTCGCGATCTGCGCACAGAGGCGCGCCGTCATCTCTCGTCCGACACTGACCGAACTTGGACCATCAGCCATAGCATGAGCAGCAATTCCGAGCCCGGCGTCGCCAAGGGCCTCGCAGATCCCGTCATAGCGAAGGCGCGCGCGCCGGTCCGCTTGCCAATCATGACCGACATAGCCGAACCGGCGATATCCGCGCTCCACCAGATGCTGGCCGGTCGCGTAACCCGCGCGTCTGTGAGACATGCCGACCGCGACATCGATCGGCGTGGCGTCGATATCCATCATCTCGACCACACGCACGTTGCTTTCGAAAAGCATGCGGTGCGTTGCCGGCGTGTGATCGAAGCCGGCGATCAGGATTGCCGCGGGCTTCCATGACAGCAAGCCTCGGACGATCGTTTCCTCCA
>NZ_JBNDHS010000065.1:0-35291 GCF_056755095.1 Rhizobium sp. SVR5-9E
GGCACTTTCGAGGAGGAAGCGGTTTGCCTGGCCTCTGCGGATAGAGGCAACCGGCTCGGGAGTGACCTGTACGGTGATATCCTTGCGGGTAGCGAGCGCTTCGGAGAAGCGCTGATAGACGTAATCGCTGAAAAGCTCCCTGGGCACGAAAATCTGGCGGAAACCCGGGATCGCCGCGGGCACGGCAGCGCGGAATTCCGCGTTGCTACAGAGCCAGTCATTGAAATCATCGGCATCGCCGAGCGCCACAGAAAGATCGCGGACGCGGCTGTTGAGGATCGTCGAAGCGCGCGCCGACGACAGTGCCTGCCCCCCGCTGACCGAGGAATTCGGATCGAAAAGCTGCAGATGGAACGGCGTCCGCACCGTCTTCATCAAGGCAATTGCGCTCATCATGCCGGAAAAGCCACGGCCAACGATCGCGATCCGCGGTATGGCCGAACGAGGGGCGGCCGCATTGATTTTCGAGGCAAAAAGGCTCTGAACCGTCATCTCAACTCCCTTGCGGTCTGTGCCCGCATCGCGTCTCGATCAAGGTTTCAACGCAGGAATACCAGCTCATGCGTTGATTAGGTTCGCTAGTCACAACGAGTGAAGCTTATTGGTTCGCGCCGAACCGGGCAAAAGGCGCACAGGCCATGCCGCACGCGGCGGTATAGTCTATTAAACTAGTCGTGTATCAAAGCGCGAAAAAGGGCGGGTGGCAAGTTTTTTGTTTCCGAAGCCTCCCTCACGCCAGCGATGCGCGGCGCCATTGCGCCGGCGTGAGCCCCATCCGCTGTTTAAAAACCCGCTGGAATGCGGCCTCGGACTGGTAACCGGCGGCCTCGGCCACTGCCGCCGTGGAAACGCCCGGCTGCTTCAGCCTATTCGCGGCGATCGTCATGCGGATATCCAGGAGCAGATCGGTCGCACTGCGGCCGAGCTTCTCCTGAAAATGCCGCGCCAGCGTCGCCCGCGACATGTTGCAGAGGCGCGCGAGCGCCGGCAGCGTCCATGGCTCCTCCGGCCTCTGGAACATGGCTGCGAGCGCCGGCGCAAGGCGCGGATGACCGGCAAGTGACAGGAGGCCGACGGGCGCCTCCTGCGTTTGTCCGGCCATGCGCAACGCCAATGTAAAGAGCGCGGCCGAGAATGCATTCAGCATCGCCTGCCCGCCCAGGCTCTCGCGATCCGATTCCCCGCGCATGAGGGAAACGAGGGCTGCCAACTGGTCGCTCGTCGCTCCCTCCTCGCCCGCCCGAGACTGCGCCTGCCCACGTACGATCATCACTGAAGGCAGGTAGCTGCCCAGCAATCGATCATGCGGAGAGGCGAGAATGAAGCGGCCGCAAAGCAGGTCCAGGCGGTCCTCCGTTCCCGCATTGTCGCTGAATGTTTGATTGACGCCGGGCCGATATCGCACCGGAAGGGGGGTGGCGCCGCTGCCGTCGTGCAGCCGATGGGCCGCACCGGTCGGAAGCAGCACGATATCGCCTGCCTCGAGACGCCGCCGCGGACCGCCGGCGAAATCCTCAACGATCGCGGAGCCGACAAGGACTACATGATAGGGGATCTCTCCGGGTGGTGAAGGGTCATAGACTACCTGCCACGGGGCGCCATAGAGGCAGCGGACCTCCACGCGGCCGCTGACGGGCACCATGTGAAGAAGACGGCTCAGCCAATCGATGGGAGGCGACATTTTGAACCTACGATGATGAGACGAATGAGCATGTTATTGAGCTGCGATAATATTACACAACTCACAACCTTTTCGTAAAGTGCCACTGTAATCAATGGCCGTTGTGAACGTCAGCAATCGAGCCGCTTCAACGGATGGCAACTCAGGAGGATTAACTCATGTCCCAGACTGAAGAACATTTCGATATCGTGATCCTAGGCAGCGGCCAAGGCGGCAAGCTGCTTGCCTGGCACCTTGCCCGCTCCGGCAAGAAAGTCGCCGTCGTCGAGCGCCGCTGGGTCGGCGGTTCATGCCCGGCGGTCGCTTGTCTGCCCAGCAAAAACGAAGTCTGGAGCGCGCGGGTGGCGCATCTGGTCCGCAACGCCGATCATTTCGGCACCGTCACCGGCCCGGTGGCGACCGACATGAGGAAGGTGCGCGGTCGCAAGCAGGACATGGTCGAGCGTGAGATCGACTTCCATCTGAATGCTTATCGCCAGAGCGGCGCGGAACTGATCATGGGCAGCGGCCGTTTCGTGGCGCCAAAGACCATTGCCGTTACGCTCAACGAGGGCGGAACCCGCCTGCTGACGGGAGAAGAGGTCGTCGTCAACGTCGGCTCGCATGCGGCGATACCTGATATTCCGGGCCTCGAAGCCGCCAGGGCGCTGACCCACATCGAGGCTCTGGAACTTGACTATCTGCCGTCGCATCTGATCGTGCTCGGCGGCGGCTATATCGGAATTGAGATGGCCCAGGCTTATCGCCGTTTCGGTAGCCGCGTGACGGTGATCGAACCGTCGCGTCAACTCATGAGCCGTGAGGACGCTGACGTCGCCGAGGAAATGAAGAGCATTCTGACGGCGGAAGGCATCGAGGTGCTGCTGGAAACGCAGGTGACAAGCGTCCGTGGTCTTTCAGGCGACAAGGTGAGCGTGACAGTTCAGGGCCCCGCGGACGAACAGGTGATTGAAGGCAGCGATCTGCTGGTAGCGGTCGGTCGCGTTGCCAATACCGCCGATATCGGCGTCGACAGGGCCGGTGTCGAATTGGACGCCCGCGGCTTCATCCGCGTCAACGAGCGGCTGGAAACTACGGCTCCGGGCGTCTGGGCGATCGGCGAAGCCGCAGGCAGCCCGCAATTCACCCATGTCTCGGTCGACGACTTCAGGATCGTCAGGGACAACATGGCCGGCGGCAACCGCCGGACGGACGAACGGCTGGTTCCCTATGTGATGTTCACCGACCCGCCACTCGCCCGCGTCGGCCTGAGCGAAGGCGAAGCGCTGCGCGAGGACATTCCGATCCGCGTTGCGAAACTGCCGATGAGCAGCGTCCTGCGTACCGAAGCGACCGATGAAACCCAAGGTTTTATGAAGGTGGTGGTCAGCGCCGAAGACGACCGTATCCTCGGCTTTACCATGATCGGCTCCGAAGCCGGCGAGGTGATGGCCGCCGTCCAGACGGCGATGCTCGCCGACCTACCCTATCCGAAGTTGCGAGATGCAGTCATAGCGCATCTGACGGTAGCGGAAGGGCTGGGACCGCTTTTCGGCAGCGTGCCGGCCAGATCCGCCCGGTGATGACGCACTAGGCGCGCCGGGACAGCGAAGCGCATATCGCTGTCCCGGCCCGATCGCCGGTCTTTTAAGGAGGGATGCTCACGATAAAATAACCAGATGGTGAATTCTTTACTTGAACGCTCAGGTAGAATCGGCAAAAGTAAGCGCGCTAACAATCCCTTCACCAAATCGTCTTCTTTTCGGGCCAGCGTCCGACCCATACATTTTTGGAATTACTACCGTGAGCAGCGATGCGTCGATACGCGCGACGAAGCCTTTGGCTTCGCTTGCGCTTGTGAATGCGGCAGGCTGGGGCAAGGGCCTCTATACTCTGGTCCGCATTACCGTCATGGCCTTTCGTCACCCCTGGCAAGCGGGCCTCGCCATCGGCGCAACCCTTGTAGCATCCACATTCCAGCTTCTGATCCCGCGCCTGCTCGGCCGGGCCGTGGACCACACGCAGGTTGCACTGACCGGCGGGGCGGCCGGGCAGATGGCCCAGGATGCGCTGCTGACGACGGCACTGCTTCTGCTGGGCGCCAGCGTGCTGCGCGGCATCTTCACGATGGTCCAGAACTATTACAGCGAGTCCGTCGGCCACCATATGGGTTACGAGCTACGGCTCGCCTGTTACGAGAAGATCCAGCGGCTCTCCTTCAGCTTTCACGATACGGTTCATTCGGGTGACCTGATCACCGTCGGCTTGCTCGATCTCGAAGGCGTGCGGATGTATTTCTCGACGGCGCTCGTGCGCGTCTTCCTGCTTTCGATGCTGATCGGCATCGGCGCCTACATGCTGATTTCGACCGATGTCGTTCTCGGCCTTTTGGCGCTGAGTTTCGTGCCTTTCGTCGGCTGGCGATCGTCGGTGACGCAGCTCCGGCTGCGGGCCACATGGCTGGACCTGCAAGAACGGCTTTCGGTGCTCACCCGCATCATGGAGGAAAATCTCGGCGGCATCCGCGTCGTCCGTGCCTTTGCTGCGCAGGAGCACGAGCTTTCCAAATTCGAGAAGGCGTCGGAAAATGCACTGGCGCTCGCGCACCAGCGCGTCGGTATTCGCGTTACCAATACCAGCGCCATGACCTTTTCCTTCTTCGCCTCGATGGGGCTTGTGCTCTGGGTCGGCGGCGAGAAGGTGATGGCAGGCGAGATCACCGTCGGCACGCTTACCTCGTTCCTCACCTTCATGACGATCCTGCAGATGCCGGTGCGCCAGCTCGGCCTGATGGTCAATGCCTTTGCCCGTGCCTCGACTTGCGGCACACGCCTCTTCAACCTGCTCGATCTCGAGATCGCCGTGTGCGATGCGCCTGATGCAAAAGAGTTGAAGGTCACGGAAGGTACGCTCCGCTTCGAGGATGTCGATTTTGCCTATCCGAGTTCGGAAATGCATCAGGTGCTGCACGGCATTACCTTCGAGGCAAAGCGCGGCGAAACGATCGGAATCGTCGGGCCGCCCGGCAGCGGCAAATCGACGATCGCCCATCTGATCCCGCGCTTTTATGACGTGACGAAGGGCCGGATCACCATCGACGGGCAGGATATCCGCAAGGCGACCTTGCAATCGCTCCGCCGCTCCGTTGCTGTCGTACAGCAGGATTCCTTTCTCTTCACCACCACGATCGAGAACAACATCGCCTATGGCGACCCGTGGGCGAAGGAGCAGCGGATCGAGCGGGCGAGCGAAAGCGCACAGCTGCACAACTACGTGCTTGGGCTGCCGACCGGTTACGGCACCGTGGTGGGCGAACGTGGCGTTTCGCTTTCCGGCGGCCAGCGCCAGCGCCTGTCGATCGCCCGTGCACTGATGCTCCGGCCGGCCGTCATGGTGTTCGACGATTCGACTGCCGCGATCGACGCGGCAACGGAGCAGCGTATCCGCACCGCGATGCGCAAATATGCCGCCGACCGCGTGACGATCATCGTCGCGCACCGGCTGAGCTCGCTGATGCATGCCGATCAGATCCTCTTCGTCGAGGAAGGCCGCATCGTCGAGCGCGGCACGCACGAGGAACTGCTCGTCGCCGGCGGCCGGTACAAGGCGCTCTACGATCTGCAGGTGCGGCCGGGCGACGACGCGCTGAGCGCGTAGTAATGAGCAGCGGCCTGCGGTGCCGCCCCCTCATCCGCCCTTTCGGGGGTGCGCGGGCACGCCAACAAATAAACCCAGGCAGCTGTGAGCTAGCCTCGGGACCAGGGAGTGTTATATGGCCGAAGAAATGGAAACCGAACGCCCGGATCCGCGCGAGGACGGCCGCCGCCCGCCGCGGGCAGTCGTCGGCTCGCATCGCGTCGAAGAGGAGATGTTCGGCAAGGCCTTCGACGGCAACATCATCAAGCGCATCTGGGCCTTCGTCGATCCCTATCGCGACAAGATCGTCTGGTCGGTCGCCGCCGTTTTGACGTTCACGGCGATGCAGCTCCTCATCCCGCTGATCATCCGCTATGCGATCGACCACGGCATGCGGCAAGGCGGCAATTCGGCCGCACTTACCTGGTCGATCGTCGCTTTCCTCTGTGCCATCCTCGTCAACTATGCCGCCAGCTACGCGCAGGAAACACTGGTCGGCGGCGTGGCGGAAAACGTGCTCTTCGATATCCGCAAGGCGATGTTCTCGCATCTTCAGCGCGTCTCGCTGTCCTTCATGGACAAGACCGAGGTTGGCCGCCTGATGTCGCGCCTGCAGGGCGACGTGAACTCCATGCAGGAATTTCTCGAGACGTCGGTGCTTTCCGTCGGCGATATTGTGCTGCTCTTCGGCATCGTCGGCGTGATGCTCTATCTCGACTTCAAGCTCGGTCTGCTGACTCTCTCGGTCCTGCCCGTGCTTTTCGTCGTCCGCCTCTTCTGGCTGCCGCTCGCGCGCAAATCCTTTATGGCGGCGCACGAGACGAACTCGGTCGCGGCCGGTGCGCTCGCCGAAGCAATCCATGGCGTGCGCGCGGTCCAGAGCATGGACCGCCAGAGCGTCAATTTCACGCTCTATGACGACAAGGCGCATGCGAACCTGAAGACGCACCTGACGGCCGCCCGTTACGCTCAGGTGATGGTGCCGATCGTCGATTCCTTAACCGGCGTGGCGATGGCGCTGGTTATCGTCGTTGGCGGCGCGCGCGTCCTGAACCAGGCGCTGGACGTCGGCGTTCTCGTTGCCTTCCTCTTCTATATCCAGCGCTTCTTCGACCCGATCCGCTCGCTCACGCTGCAATATTCCGTCATGCAGCGCGCCATGGCTTCCGGCCAGCGCCTGACCGAGGTTCTCGACGTGGCCGTCGACATCAAGGACGCGCCGAACGCGAAGGTGCTCTCCAGGGACATGGACGGCTCGGTCGAATTCCGCGATGTCGTTTTCGGCTACAATCCAAAGCATCCCATCCTCAAGACCGTCAGCTTCAAGGTGAATCCCGGCGAAACGGTTGCCCTCGTCGGGCCGACCGGTTCCGGCAAATCGAGCTGCATGTCGCTGATCCACCGGTTTTATGATGTGCAGCAGGGCCAGGTTCTAGTCGGCGGGCATGATGTTCGCGAGCTGACGCAGGATTCGCTCGGCGACCAGATTGCGATGGTGTTGCAGGAGCCGTTTCTGTTTACCGGCACCGTGTTCGAGAACATCCGCTACCACAAGACAGAGGCAACGCGCGAACAGGTGATCGAAGCGGCGAAGGCCGTCGGAGCGCATGAATTCATCATGCGGCTTCCGCAGGGCTACGACAGCATGCTCGGCGAGCGCGGCGGCAACCTTTCGCTCGGCCAGCGGCAGCTTCTGAGTTTCGCCCGCGCGCTCGTCGCTGACGCAAAGATCCTGGTCCTCGACGAAGCGACGGCGAACATCGACAGCTATACGGAAATGCTGATCCAGAAGGCGCTGGTGAAGCTTCTCGAAAACCGTACCGGCCTCGTCATCGCCCACCGGCTGGCGACGATCCGCGAAGCTGACCGGATCATCGTCCTGCAAAATGGCGAGCTCATCGAGAGCGGCAACCACCGCCAGCTGATGAAGAATGGCAAGCTCTATTCGCGGCTCTACAACCTGAACTACGCTTCGTTCGACGACATTCCGGAGGAGGTGTTGGAAGCCAATGAATTTGATCCAAAACGCGTGAGTTTGACCTAACCCCGCGGCCGCTATGTCTCCGAGCTCCCGATGGAGGTAGCCTATATCCATTTCGGCTACGCCAAACACATGGTGATCCACATGTAGGGCTGAACTAACAGCCCCGATTGGCGTGCAAGTCACAGATCAAAAATTGGGCTTCAGCCGCTGCCACGCGGGTTCAGCGTTGAAGCGAACGCGACGAATCGCATGAGCTGCGAAATCTCGTCGAAGGGTCGCTTTGCAGGGGGCTGAGGAGCACGGCGTGATCGCGCCGACACCTGCAGACCTGCCCCTCACACAAATCCAATATGCTCGCCGAAGGGAACGGCATCGTCCAAATTTCCCGTTCCTATACGGACACTCTCTCCCGACAGGCGCTCCTCCTCAGTATTTGCTTCGTGCGGATGAATACGCGCGGCCGGATGATTGGTGTGCCGCTCCGATGCCCGATCTTTTTCGCAAGAATCAGATTCAAGATCTTCCTTTCGCTTCGCGGCGGCGCGCTCCTCTTTCAATCGCTCGAAACCCGCAGTGATCTGCGCCTGCCGCTCCGCGACCAAGGCCCTGTCAGGTTCGGAGTCTATCGAGGTGCTGTGATTCGCGTGCGTGGGAGACGAAGGAGATACGGCTGATGTCGCGGCGACTTTGTCGACCATGAAGATCTTCCTCCAAAATGCTTGATCCGAGCAGCGCTGCCCGTCAATGGTGCGCCAGGGCAAATGCTGGCCGCTCGTATCTGGCTTACTCCCGCGGCTAAAACAAGAGAGCGTCAAGGGTCATCGTTTGACAAGCCGAGACCGGCGCGTCGGTGAGCATGGAGCGGCCTAGTGCATGTTCACTGCACCGGCCGCCGTGACCCATCTCAGGCGCCGCAGGCTCGGCTTCACTTGGTGGTCGCGGGCGACCTGTGGGCCACGACCACCAAGTGAAGACCGCGGACTGCAAAGATGCCTAGCCTACACTGTTGCGGCTCCGCGGGGGCGGCTCGCCCCGACGAGCTCTTTACAGTCGCCGGGCAGCGGGCGGTTCAAATTGCGTCGCGGCTGCCCATTGCACCATGCATCGAGATCGACCGCTCAGGGGCATTGAATACCGAAGTGGTGAGAAGAACAGCGACGCCGAGAACGCCGTAGTACCATCCGTCGATGCCGGTGAAATCGAACGCGAAGACCGCGCCAAGGAATACTATTCCAACCGCCCGATCGACCCAGAGGTGGAGCGAATAGGGAATTATCTTGATGAGGCCGGTCGGATGGTCGGTCAGCAGGGGCAATATTAGCGCCGCGACCCCTGTGATGACGGAAAGCCACATGGCGACCGGACCACTTTGACCAAGTTTCAAAACGAACGGCGCGACCAGCAGGATAATCGCGACGGGATAGTCGATGAGGTAGGCGTGGATGGATTTGGTGACGAAGCGGAACGGCATGGTGGGTTCTCCAGGCGGGGGTTGATAGGTCCTGATCGAATTCGCACCGTCGAAATACTGGCAGTCGTCGAGCCCAGATTAAGCTAGCCCTTCGGCTTGCCCGACGAGCGCCAGATATATTGAGTACGGTACCAGTTGAAGTTAGTCTTCCGCCGAATGGTTTAGAAATGACCGCTTGTTATCGTTTTCATTCCATCATCCCGTGACGCTCAACTGAGCGGACTCATCGATCGGGAGCAGACACCTTGGCATAGTCCCGCATCCACACGCATCGCAGCGATATCCGTCCTGAGCGCCAACTGATCCGTCTCTCGCGCGCCTGCCGCAGTCCGTTATGCGACGCGGTGCCCGGCGGCGGTGAGGAAGTCAACTGTGGCCGCGGCGTCGCGGCTCGGCACCAGAAGATAGTTCCCGTTAAAAGTGGAGACCGCGAGCACGCCGATGCTGTTCTCCGACACCGGCTTCACGATGGAGAGGACGCTGCCCGTCTCCCCGAACGTGACCGGGTCGACCACCTTGAAGCAGGCCCACTCGCCTTCACTCTTCACGGTCGCGGGCACGCGCTCCCGCAAGCAGATCACAGACAACTCGTCTTCGCCACGGCTTATGTTGACGAAGCCCGCGCCGTCGCACCACGAGGGGATTGGCGCGAGCACAGGGAGCTGGGCGATCGTGTATTCCCCAAACAGTTTCTTCAGTTCGACTGTAGCCACCCCGAAATCCTCTCGTCGCGTCAACGGTATAACCCTTTCCCCAGAAAACACTGTCCCCGCACAATGCGCTGCGTCCGGAAATCCAAAAGGCGTGTCTCAAACGCGGTAACATGCTGGCCCGACATGGATTTTAACTGCTCCCAGCGGCGTTGCGGTTTCTGCCGTTCGCACAGGCTGGAGGCCAACCCCTGTTCCGTCTGATCCGTAGGCTTCATCAGCGCACCTCGATCATCGTCACTGCGAAACGGGCCTTCGGCGAACGGCCGTCCGCATTCGGCGACGCCAAAATGCCATCGACCAACGAATTCGCCTGATGAAGCGGATCTCACTGGGACGTGATCACCGCGCCCCGTCACGGATGGTTGTCTGTGAATACAGAAGATCACAACCCAGCTTTCCTCGGAGCGACGTTCCCCGAAAAGGCCGTAAACGGGACGTTCGGAATGGAAGCGGGACGCATCCATGTTTAGGAAAGCAAGTCGATATTCAAATCCCATCAAGAGCTTCTAGACAGGTTGCAAGGGCGAAAGATCGCTCACGCGGCTACGCAAGGAAGGCTGCGGCTCCGCTCTCCAATTCAGCGAGTAGCAGTGTCAGTCGCGCGATTTCGTCCTCGTGTTCCGCCACCCGTTGCGCGATGAGGGTCTCGTCCTGCTCGGCCGCCGCCAGTTCTCTCAACTGTCGCAACCCGTCTCGCTCGATGGAGATTCGCTCCTCGATTTCATTTATCGCATCGGTGACATCGCTCATTGGCGGTCCTTCAGTTAATTATTTAATCTGCGGACAGGCTTCGCTTGCCCTAGTCATTTGGGAGGAGCATGGCGATGGCCGGCCCACAATACCCACCTTAATCGGCCGACGCCGCGGCGGATCGCAGCGCCGGCACTCAGGTGGCAGTCACAAATGTCATTGCACCTGCGAAACCAGGGTATCCATTCGCTTTTTGGCCATCGGGGGCATTTTCGCCTCCCGCGCCGCGGCCTGGTTCACCGGCGTGTTGCCGACTTCGATCAGGCCGACCATTCCCATTCCGAAATGAGGCTGACAGCGATAGCCGTAGAGGCCGGGCTCCTGAAAAGTTACATCCAAGGCCTTGGAAATGGCGCCCTTCAGTGGTGCCGCTCCATCCGGAAGCATGCCGGGTATCGTATTGACATTGTGCCCTTTATCGACCGGCTTGAAATGCACCGTGTCCCCCGGCTGAATATGCAGGAAGGCCGGCTCGAACGACATCGCCTGTCCGTCACTGCCCTTGTTCAACATTTTGACCTCGTACTCGGCGGCCCGGGCTCCCGCGGGAGTGAGGATCGAGAGCGCCAAAAGCACGGTGAAACTGAGGGTTTTCATTTTCGATTCCTTCGTTATTTGGGGTGGATAAACATGACTTACTAAGGGCGGGTTGAAGCGTTGCGGGATCGATCTGAAGACCGTTGCCCAATGGAAGAAGCGCGTGTCCATTGCCGATCTTCCGACCGGTCCGAAAGACCCGAAGTCAACGGTTCTGTCGACTATCGGCGATCGTACCGGACCGTCGGTGTCTGCATTGCAAGGAGTTCCTCGCTGAATGTGGGATGCACGGGCATGGTCGACATGAAGTCCGCCCGCGTCGCGCCGCTCTCCAATGCAATCGACAGGACTTGGATCATCTCGCTTGCGTCTTCGGCGAAGAGATGTACGCCGAGAATGCGGTCACTCTCACCGTCGACCACGAGCTTGAGCAGTGCGATCTCGCAGTCTCCGGTTACACCTGCCGCGAGCGGGCGGACGCGCGCTTTGTAGACGTCAACGACAGCGTATTGGGAGCGTGCCTCCAGTTCCGTTAGTCCGACCGTTCCAATCTCCGGGGTCGTGAATACGGCCGTCGGCACGTTGGCGTAGTCGACCCTCCAGGGCTTGCCCCCAAAGACGCTGTCGGCGAAGGCATGGCCTTCGCGGATTGCCACCGGCGTCAGGTTGAATTGGTTCGAGACATCGCCTACGGCAAAGATGTTGGAGACGCTGGTGCGCGAGCTCGCGTCGACGATGATTGCACCTTTCTCATCAGTCTTTACTCCAGCGCGGTCCAGTCCAAGCCCGATCGTGTTGGGCGCCCGCCCGAAAGCCATTAGCACCTGATCGGCATTGAGGCGCGCGCCCTGCTCAGTGACGACATCGATCGTGGCCGGCCTTTCTCCCTCACCGCCCACCTTCCCGGGCGCCATGCGCTTGATGCTGTCACCCAGCAGCACCTTGATCCCGCGATTCGTGTAAGACGCCGTAATCGCTTGACGCACGTCTTCGTCGAAGCCGCGCAGGACGTTGCTTCCGCGGCACACGACCGTGACGTCACTGCCAAGTGCCTCGAACAATCCCGCAAACTCCATCGCAATATAGCCGGCACCACCGACGACAAGGCGTCGCGGGAACTCCTTGAGGTCAAAGGCTTCGTCAGAGGTGATGCCCAACTCCATGCCCTCGAATGGCAGAAGCTCGGGCTTGGCGCCAGTCGCAATCAAGATGATGCCGGCGCGGACGCTGCGCCCGTCGGCGAGGCGCACCGTGTGTGCGTCCTCCAGCGTCGCGCGCGAATGGACTACCTCTACGCCCGACTTGGATTGCCCTTGCGCGTACAAGCCCTCCAGACGAGCGATTTCCCTGTCCTTTGCCGCCACCAGCGAAGGCCAATCAAAACGGGGAAGCGAGATCTTCCAGCCGAAGTCCGCCGCCTCGTCGAGGGCGTCGCCAAAACGACTCGCGTGAACAAAGAGTTTCTTGGGCACGCAGCCCCTGATGACGCATGTCCCGCCTAAACGGGACTCCTCCGCGAGCATCACGCGCGCGCCGTGGCTTGCGGCGACGCGAGCC
Source organism: Rhizobium sp. SVR5-9E (assembly GCF_056755095.1). Classification (NCBI taxonomy): domain Bacteria; kingdom Pseudomonadati; phylum Pseudomonadota; class Alphaproteobacteria; order Hyphomicrobiales; family Rhizobiaceae; genus Rhizobium; species Rhizobium sp. SVR5-9E. The sequence goes on from NZ_JBNDHS010000065.1 coordinate 12,309, forward strand.
GCGCGAATCCCGCCGGATCCCCCGCCGATGACGAAAAGGTCAACGTCGAATTCGGACGACACGCCTTCTCGCGACGCGGGAATCTCTGCAGACAGTGAGGGGACTTCGAGCCCCTGTTCGGAGTCTAAGTTGTTCACGTTGGTTCCAATCGGTTCGTATCAAGTGCCGGCTAGCCATCCCCTTCGCATTCCGCATGAGATGGAGAAGCAGGTCATTCTCGGAGCGCCGCGCCTAGACGCGCGGCTTAGCCTCAGTGGAGTGGCGTGCAACCGCGGCGATCTTCTCGGGCAGGATGCCAAAAAAGGCGACGTCCAACCCGAGCGCCGCGACCAACAGGCTCTCGGCACCGCTGAGGTTATCGCGCAACTGTGTGCTGATCTCGCCAGCGGTCAGTTGCGATTCGACGAACCAAGTGCCGGTCCGAAACTCGACCACGTCCTCGCCGAGTCGCTCGAGCTCTCGCTGGATGTCGTTGTAGTTACACATGACTCCCCGATTGATATCGTACTGGAACAATACCAGGAAGGTTGTCTTCTCATTGTTTGACGGACGCATTTGGCGCCTCCTTTGATAAGGCCGTTTGTCCTGGCACCCTGTCTAACTTGCTGCCACCTGCAGGCGGGCCATGATTGCGCCTGCGGCGGCTTGGTGCGTTGAGAAGATGGGGGTTCGCGCCATGGGACTGGCCGGTCATCCGACCGCCGTCCGACGCCGTTGACTAGCGTTGGCGCTCAAGAGTATCCGCCCGGGTGCTCCATATTAAGCCATCCGAGGTAGTCTCGCTTGCCAACACGCGCGCCGAGATGGCGAAGGATGTCGTGCGCCGTGGTGACGTGAAAGTAGAAGTCAGGGATCACTAGGTAAAAAATGTAATCAGCGCCACCGAACCAGCCACGCACAATAGGCGGCGTGAGCTGGTATGTACGAGATTCCGCTCCGCTGAGCTGCTCAGGCGTTATCGACTGCAGGAATGACCGAACGCCTGTCACGCGGGCTTTGAGGGCGGCATAAGTCTGCTCCACGTCAGGGGGAGCAACGGGATCCTGGTCGATAAGAAACGACAGGTGTCGTTCCACTTTGCTGGCGACGACGCTAAACTGCTCACCGAAGGTCAGCATGTCGGGCGCGAGCCGCGCGCGCAACACTTCGCCGGACTGGAGGCCCTTTTCCTCCTCAAGCGCCTTGCCGTGGTCGAGATAAGTATCCAGCACGGCAAACCCGTGCGCCATGCCGGGGATAATGGTGTCGAAGACACTGAAAGTCATTGCCTCATTCCTTCTGAAGTCATCGCAGTCACCGTCGTCCCCCGCAAAAAGGACATGTCGCAACCGTTCGTGGTGTCGACTTGGTGAGACATCGAAAAATCCTCTAGGTGGCTTTCGCCGGTACCGCGGTGTGTTCGAGCACTCAGTGTAGGCTCGGCTGTGGGGGCCACGCCAATAACCGGTGGAGATGGTTTCCATTCCTGCCGCCAAGTTGACAGCAACGGGGCTATGCGAGACCCTGGGTCGATAACTCTGTCGGAAGCGGTCGGAAGCGCCCAGCGAGCAGATCTCGGGGGCGGCAACTTCATCGGGGCTTTTCCCCGGGAAAAGATCGGCGCGTGCAGAACAGGCAGAGAAATGGTTATCGGTTCTATTCCGACGTTTCATTGGCCCTGCTTCACCCGATCGGCTTTGCTGGAAATGCTGCCAGCCTCGGGGTTGTGCGTACCGTTGATACTGCGATCAGGTGAGAGCGAGAAGCCCACCTCAACGCTGCGTCGACGACACGCCAAACGACTGCCGGAGCTCGCATTACCGAACACTATCTCAAAAAAGGCTCAGACTATGCCAACTGATGTGACGAGCGGACAGCCTAAGAAATTTCCGGCCCCACGGGATCCGCTGCTGCGCGATATGGCTAACTGCATTCGGTTCATCGCAGCCGACGCCGTCCAGAACGCGAAGAGTGGACACCCGGGCATGCCAATGGGAATGGCAGACATCGCGACCGTGCTGTTCCGCGACTTCATGAAATTTGACCCGAAGGACCCTTCCTGGCCAGACCGGGACAGGTTCGTCATCTCCAATGGACACGGCTGCCTTCTGCTCTACAGCATCCTCTACCTGACGGGATACGAAGGCATCACGATGGAGGACATACGAAGGTTCCGACAGATCGGCAGCAAGACTGCGGGACACCCTGAGTACTGGCACATTCCGGGCATCGAGACGACAACGGGGCCGCTTGGTCAAGGTGTCGGGAATGCCGTCGGGTTTGCGATTGCAGAGCGCGTCCTCAACGCGACCTTCGGGGATGACCTGCAAGACCATTTTACGTACGTCTTCATGGGGGACGGCTGTCTGATGGAGGGCATCAGCCACGAGGCCATTTCACTTGCGGGTCACCTGAAGCTTGGCAAGCTGATCGCGTTCTTCGACAACAACGCCGTCACGATCGACGGACCCATCTCGCTTGCCGTCTCCGACGACCAGGCGGCGCGGTTTGCCGCGTCAAACTGGCACGTCCAGGAAATTGACGGGCACGACACCGACGCGATCAGGGAGGCCATACGGAACGCTCAAGCGGTTACGGATCGCCCGTCGCTCATTTCATGCAAGACCGTCATCGGCTTCGGATTCCCGACGATTTCCGGGACGCGTAAGGCGCATAGCGACACGCCGGGAGAGGACGAAGTTTCTGGTGCCCGTGAGCTTCTCGAATGGAATTCACAACCCTTCGAGATTCCGGAGCCGCTGATTGACGCGTGGCGCGCCGTGGGATCGAGGGGCGAGGCCACGCGGCAGCGATGGCTGAATCGATTGGAAGCCTCCCCCGTTCCAGTCAAAATCGAGTTCGAGCGTCGAATGCAAGGGGTGTTGCCCGCACAGTGGCGGACGGCGATCGCGCGAGCCCTCGATGAGATGAGCCTTGCGGATACCCCGATGGCGACCCGCAAGGCGAGTGGCTTGGTCCTCGAACATTTGACCGCCGCGATGCCTGAACTGATCGGCGGATCAGCTGACTTGACCCCATCCAACAACGTGAAGACGAACAGCCAGAAGGAAATTGTGCCGGGGAAATTCTCGGGCTTGTACCTCCACTACGGCGTGCGCGAGCACGGCATGGCCGCAGCCATGAACGGGATGGCCCTGCACGGCGGCCTGCGGCCCTATGGCGGGACGTTTCTGGCATTCTCGGACTATTGCAGACCCAGCATCCGGTTGGCCGCGATGATGCGCGCATCCACGGTATTCGTGATGACACACGACTCGATTGGCCTCGGCGAGGACGGCCCGACGCACCAGCCTGTCGAGCAACTGAGCGCCCTCAGAGCCATTCCGCACCTTGCCGTGTTCCGGCCCGCCGACGGCGTCGAAACAGCTGAGTGCTGGCAAGCGATCCTCGAACGTAGCGAGGGCCCATCGCTGATCGCGCTCTCCAGGCAGGCCCTGCCACCGGTCCGCCGTGACCATTCCCAGGGGAACAAGTCGGCGAAGGGGGCGTATGTGATTCTGGAAGCGGACGGTGAGGAGTCCGTAGTAACGCTCCTTGCCGCGGGGTCGGAGCTACATTTGGCGATCGAGTCCCATGAGATCCTTCAAGAGGAGGGAGTGCCTACTCGCGTAGTCTCCATGCCCTGCAGACTGCTATTCGAGCAGCAACCCGAGGAATACAGGCGCGCTGTCTTGGGAGGCTCCGGGATCAGGGTAGCAGTAGAGGCGGGCATCCGGGATTCCTGGGACAAGTATCTCGGCGAAAGCGGCTACTTTGTCGGCCTCACCGAATTCGGTGCGTCAGGTAAGGCGACAGACGTTTTCGAGAGGTTCGGCATCACGACCGAAGCCATTGTGCGAATGGCCCACCACGGCATCTCCGAACACAAGCTGTGAGTGCTCCATGCTGTCGCGGTGCGGCACTCCGATTGTGCCTCCCGCGACAGCATGTGCCATTGCCGCATCGAGAGCCTCTAATTGGAGCGTTGATAGTTTATCCCTCAAGAGCGCGCAACGCTGCGCGTCGACAGGACACTAAGGACGCCATGCACTATTACGCCTCTCGCTCGGCGGCGTTGTCGTCAAAGCTCGCTTTTTCGCGCGCCAACAACGCCGTCTGCCTTGAATGACCCCATCTGTATCGTGACCCCGACTGTGCATTGTCGTCAACGACCCGATGGCAGGGCACTACGACGGCCAACTCGTTCGCCGCGCACGCTAGGCCAACCGCACGCTCGGCGGTTGACGCACCGACTTGACGCGCGATAGCGGCGTAGGTTGAAGTCTCGCCGATGGGAATGTCCCTGATGATTTCCCAGACGCGGTGCTCGAATCGAGACCCGCGCAGGTCGAGTGGCACATTTAGCCCGCGAGAGGGGCGTTCGATGAAGTGCACGACACGCATCGCGAGCTCATCCTCCGGCCAACGCCCAGGCTGCACGTCGGCCAGCGGAAACCGCTCCAGCAGAAGCTTGGTCAGGAGAACAGCGTCGGCACCCAGCAGGACCGTAACGACCCCTTTCTCGCTCGTAGCCAGCAGCAGCGCTCCGAGCGAGCTGTGCGAGAAGACATAGCGTATTGGCTCAGTTGTAGTGCGATCTTCCGGATAACCTGTCATGACGTGGCAGGCGTCACCGTTGATGTATTCGGGCCGGTTTGGCATCAGCGTTTTCCAATTGATTATTGACGTAAGAAGGCCGCGGGCCGAAGCCGGGGCCTTCAATGGAGAGTATGGTCAGACCTGACCAGAAGTAACGTTGATGTCGTTGCCCGAAGGGGATCGAGAGACGGAAGCGAGCCGAGGGTTGCCGCCTGGAGCTCATTGAAATCGCCTTCAACGCTGTAGCGAATGGAAAAGAACCGAGCCCGAATTGATCTCGGGTAACCGAGGACCCAAAATCGTCCCACAATGGCCCTCGACTAGCTCGCGTCGCTTGCGGATCGCCTGCACGCAATGTGTCATGAACGCGTATATTCGTCCTGACTTGCGGATATCCGGATGGGTCAGCAGCCACAGCTCATCGTTGAGCTCTGGCTCCACTGCCCCAACGCGTATAAGATCCGGCGTGATATCTCCAACCATGCAGGGCAGGTATCCGACTCCCAGCCCCGCAACGATCGCCGCTGCGGCACCGGCAACTGAATCGGTCCGGTAGGCGATGTTGTCGTGATGTACGCGCTCCTCAATGAATTTGGACGCTTTGAGGCCAGAGAGATTTCCCGCGTAGGAAACCCATTGGCAATCAAACAGCTCGTCGGTGTCGCGCCAAGACGGAGCGGAGTTGGGAAGGCGGGCATAGGGCGCCCAGGCAATCGTTGCGACTTTCCGGCCAAACAGATTTTCAGGCGGGTTTTCAGTGGCCCTGACCGCGATATCGGATTCTCCTCGCGCCAGGTTCAACGGACTGTTTCCAACGGTCACCTCCACCCGAATCGAGGGATTGAGCACCTTGAACTCGGCGATCATTGGTGTGAGAAAGTGCAAGAGAAGGAAATCGCTTGTCGTGATACGTAAATCGCCGACATGGCCCTGGACATGACCGGTGACGCGGCGGGCCACACTCACGACGTCCAGTTCGACCCGCTCTGCGAGCGCTAGCAATTCGTCGCCCTCTGCAGTCGTCACATATCCGGTTCGTCGCCGATCGAAGAGGGTTACGCTCAGCGTTTCCTCGACCTTAGCCAATCGACGCGCGATGGTCGAACTGTTGATGCCGAGCATTTCGGCGGCCGAGGACAGGGCTCCGCACTTGCCGATCGCGTGTACCACGCGAAGATCGTCCCATGAAAGCTTGGAGAAAGACTCGCTCATGGTTCTCCTTTGTTCAATTGTGGCGGGCTCTCGTTCGCCGGCGATACAATGAGCCTCGCTATGCGACGTCTTCGATCACAAGCTTCCTTCCGTTGAACTCCGCGGTCTCGCCGGCCCGAGCTCCTTCGATTGCCTCGAAAATCGGGGCCATTGTGGAAATCCCCATGACCTCTTGGCCATCGCATGTGAATTTGCTGGTGGAGACGGCGATGACGAAGTATCGACCAGAAAGCCGCACGAGCGCTCCTTCAGTAACAGTCGACTTTGGCCCGAAGTCGATCTCTCTCAACTTGTCGAGCTTATCGGTATGATCGTGGAGGGTATCGTCGAGAGCTTCGGAAAGATCACTGGCGATTTCCGCCTGGGCCTGCTCATCGTTTTCGATCGGTTCACTTCGGTCGAGCCGCGCATCAGCAATATAGTCGAAGTATTTTTCGCGGGTGCTTTTAAGGGCTACACCCTCAAGCGAAAGCATCGTCTCTTTGATAATGTTCTTATCCATCGTTTCCTCCTTGAGGAGCCTCGTTCCTCGCAATAGGCCTAGCTCCTCGAGCTTTCCGAGCATCGGTTACGACCGCCGGAGCATCTCATTCGTTATCGGGAACTTCATTGTCCGGTAGCAGCTAAGCCGACGGGCGCTCAGACCGGGCCATCATACTCGCCACGCGCCGGATAATCTTTGGTGATGGCAAAGTCGATCGCCTGCAGCAATTCCGAGAACACCGGACGCGCGAACGGCATAGTTTGAACCGCGCCGTAATACAAAGTACCGTCCGGTCGAACGAGGAACACGCCTGGCTCCGAAAATAGCGGTGGCTCTTCGACGTTAATCGATGACTTTCCACGCGATGAGGAAATATAGAGTCCCCATTGGCGGGCAACCGTGAGCGGCAGCGAATATCCGAATCGCAGGTTGGTGCCGACCTTGCGCGCCATTTCCTGAGTGCGCTCGTGATCGTCAGAGCTGATGGCGATGACCTTTGTGCCGCGACGCTCATATTCGGGGAGCAGCGATTCCAGGTCGCGCAGATACTTGAGGCAGACCGGGCAATGGAGACCGCGATAAAAGGATATCAACGTAAATAGCTTCGGTGCGTCGGCAGCGAGATCAAAGTCGCCATGAGCAAGGGTCGGCACGCGCAGTTCGGGAACTGGTCGACGAGGCAGCAGCATTCTCTTCTCCGTAGTTATCGCTTGGGTACGTTCTCAGTTCGAGCATTAGGGGTGACATGCGGCGTGCACGATACCGGTCGTTGACTTCACTGCGGTTCAGACCTGCGCGACGTGCGCAAACGCCCATAACCCAGCCACTCGCAACCTGGGGCGAGACTACGTCGATGCCCTTTCACTGGGAAATGTCCGACCGTTATGGTTTCTATTCCCGCGCGTTACGGTGCCGATGGCGTCGCCGCGACGATGGCTTCTGTTCCCTCTTGGAGCATAGGGCCGATCGCGTCCGCGATTTCTGCGCTGTGCGTTTCCAGTGTCGGGGCTTCGACGCTGACTTCGCGGAGCATTCCGGCCGGTTATGGATACGATCGCTTTACCCGAATGGCCGCCGAATTTATTTCCTGAAAGAACCGCTGGGGTAGACGCGGCACTGAGATCTCCCACGAAGACCAAATCTTACTATGTGCCAGCGACGCGTCAGCCGCGCGGGCGAGGAGCAGAGCCATCAAAACCTTAGAACCGGAAATCGACAACATGGAGCCCACTGAGCATGAACTGCTCGCCGAATTGCGGCGGCTGCGCCGGTCATTGCGCTTTCATCCGGCCGACCTGGGCGATCCGATGGAGCCGCTTTCAGTCGGTCAACGCGTGGCGGACTCGGTTGCAAGCGTCATGGGCTCCTGGAAGTTTATCATTGTCCAGACCGTCCTCCTCGTTGCATGGATTTCGATCAACCTCGTCGCCGCGGCGAGGAGTTGGGACCCCTATCCGTTCATCCTGTTGAACCTGGCGCTCTCATTTCAAGCTGCCTATGCTGCGCCGATCATCATGATGAGTCAGAACAGGCAGCAAGATATCGATCGAAGAGCGGCAGAAAACGACTATAAGATCAACGTCAAGGCCGAACTAGAAATAGAGCTCTTGCATGAGAAGATAGATGAGCTTCGAGCGCAGGAGGTGCTTCGACTGTCCGAGGCCGTTAGCTCTCTGACTGATCTACTTCTGCAGACGAGGCAGTCTGGCCGAACAGGTTTTGCCGGAGCCGTCGAACAAGAGGACGCCACTCCATAGCCGGCACTTAAACACTGCCGCAACCAAGCATCTGCGCTATTTGATGCCCAAGATTAGGCTCGCTTGATAGCCAGTCGCAGACTCAGCTGACTCCCGATCTTAGCGAACAGCGCCGGAGTTCTCCCGCGCGCCTCTAGTCCTTTTTTGCGTCCTCAGTGCCCAGAAATCATGCACTTGTGGGGCATTCGCTCCGATTCACTACCACGCGTTTGACGCGTCCGATCGAAACCCCAAGACAAAGTCTCTCACTTTTTCCGCGGACATCTCGCATGGTTTGAGAGATGCGTTGCCGGATCCGAGACGATATAGGTTGAAACTGACAATGTCTGTTCCGGCCAATTCTCGCGCAAACAGACTGTTACGTCGTCCATCGTCGGATCGGCGAAGGCTCACACCATATCGCCGTCCCTCGTAGATCCCTTCGCTGTAGCCCTCGGGGAGTGCTCCTAGCGCCGCCTCGAAATCAACACTCTCCATCCAGCTAACGCTCCTTTTCGACGTGCGAAGCATATGTTTGCACCGCCCGTTGTTTTTTGCGCGCCACCTAGATGGCATCGATTCCATAACCACAGGTCCCTAGACCATCGAATTTCGCAGTCGTATTTTCGGACGTCTGCAAAGGAATTCGAAAGATGACCACATACCACACACAGGGAGGCGGACGATGAAGGCAATCGTGGTAACGGATCAGGCTGCTGGAACGGCCGGGATGAAGCTGATGCAGCGGCCCGAGCCGCAGGCAGCGATAAACGACGTCGTCGTACAGATTCATGCGTCGGGATTCGTTCCGACCGAGCTGACATGGCCCTCGACCTGGACCGATCGCCGCGACCGTGACCGAACACCGTCGATCCCCGGCCACGAGCTGGCCGGAGTGGTCACGGCCCTCGGCTATGGCACGACGGGACTGTCGGTGGGACAGCGTGTGTTCGGCCTCGCCGACTGGCATCGCGACGGCACCCTGGCCGAGTTTGTGGCCATCGAGGCACGCAACCTTGCGCCGTTGCCAGGCGACGTCGACTTCACGGTGGGCGCCAGCTTGCCGATCTCGGGCCTGACCGCGTGGCAGGGACTGTTCCAGCACGGCCGTCTTCAGGCGGGGCAGAGTGTCCTTGCGCACGGCGCGGCCGGCGCAGTCGGGACGATGGTGACGCAGCTCGCGCGTGAGGCCGGCGCCTACGTCATCGGCACCGGACGCGCCGCCGACCGTCAGAAGGTCCTCGACTTCGGCGCGCAGGAGTTCGTCGACCTCGACAATGACGTCCTCGAAGACGTCGGTGGCGTCGATCTGGTGTTCGACGTCATCGGCGGTGACATCCAGAAGCGGTCCGCAGGCTTGATTCGAGCCGGAGGAACGCTGGTGACCATTGTCGGGCCAGCCGAGACGCGGCCTGCCTACGGCCTGGCGGTCGACTTCGTTGTCGAGTCCGATCGTGCTCAACTGGGTGAGATCGTCCAGCGGGTGCGGGACGGACGACTGCGGACGAACATCGGCAACATCGCGACCTTCGACGAAGCCGTCGCCGCCTTCAACGCGACCGCTCGGCGCACGGGAAAGACGGTCATCCGCGTTCGTCCGTGAGGACTCGGAGAGGGCGAACGGTTCTGCCCTCCTGTTGATCATCGTCGCCTTTGCAATCTGGTTGGTCTAGTCCGGCGCCGGTGAAGCGGCGCAACATGAAATCGACTAGGCCGGCGCGTTTTCGGAAGGCGATTGTAACTGGGTCCAACCGCATGTGATGCCGACGGCTTTGGACGCTTGGACACGGCTTCGGGATTCCTCTGACGCGAGCTTGCTTTAACCTCGTGTCGGATTGCGACCTTCAGTCTTCGGTAGTCGGTGCAAAACTCTTGAGAGGCCTTGCAATGAAAACTTCGCAGCTCTTCCAGACGGCGCTAGAGCCAGATGACCTTCACACTTTCTTTCACGACGTTCGTCAGACCAGCGAAAGACTGGGTGAACCACTTTCCGACGCCGATGCGACAGTACAGTCGATGCCCGACGCGAGTCCGGCTAAATGGCACCTCGCACATACGACCTGGTTCTTCGAGGCGATGGTGCTCAAGCCGTTTGTCCCGGCTTACAAAACCTTTGATGAGGATTTCAACTTTCTCTTCAACTCGTATTACGAAACGCTCGGGGCGCGTCAGCCGCGGCCGCGACGTGGGATGATCACACGGCCGGCGTTGAGCCACATCCTGGACTATCGGAAGCATGTCGACGATGCCCTCGATGCGTTATTGCGCACGAGCCCGGGCCAGCGCGTTGCAGAGTTGGTCGAGCTCGGCTGTCATCATGAGCAACAGCATCAGGAACTCTTGCTCACCGACATCTTGCATCTTTTCGCTCAGAATCCACTTCATCCGGCCTATCGTGATCCTGGGCCTGTCACCGTGGAGACTGCTGTCCTACCTCCGCTCTCCTTCACCGAGTTCGACGAGGCGATCGTTGAGATTGGCCATGGATCCGTTGGATTCGCCTACGATAGCGAAGGTCCGCGACATCGCGCTCTGGTCGAACCTTTCCGGCTCGCCAATCGCCTTGTCACGAATGCCGAGTGGGCGGACTTCGTCGATGACGGCGGCTATAAGAAATCGCTCCTATGGCTGTCGGAGGGTTGGGCAAAAGTGCAGGCCGAAGGATGGTCCCAACCTCTCTACTGGGAGGAGCGCGACGGACAAAACTGGACGATGACGCTGAGAGGTTTCCAACCCCTCGATCCCACCGCGCCGGTCACTCACATAAGCTACTTTGAGGCGGACGCGTTCGCGACATGGTCCGGAAAGCGCCTTCCAACGGAGGTCGAGTGGGAAACCGCGGCTCAGGGGATCGCGATCCAGGGCAATTTCCTCGACACGAACCGTCTTCGTCCCAAACCGGCATCACCTCACGTTGGTGGTCTTCAGCAGATGTTCGGGGATGTCTGGGAGTGGACCCGCAGCGCGTTCTTGCCATATCCGCGGTTTCGCACGGTCGAGGGCGCTGTTGGCGAGTACAACGGCAAATTCATGTCAGGCCAATTCGTGCTTCGCGGGGGCTCCTGCGTAACCCCGCCAGGGCATATGCGCGCGAGCTACCGAAACTTCTTCCCCGGGCATGCTCGATGGCAGTTTTCGGGGCTGAGGCTCGCTGAGGACGCGTAAAAGGCCGGCGAGCCGAGACGTGTTAATCCCAATCTGAAGGAGATACTCATGAGCAAACAACAGATCGTTCCCGCCATGGAAGTGATCGGCGCCGACGGCGTCCATGTAGGCACCGTCGACGCTATTGTCGACGGCCGCATCAAACTAACAAAGCGCGATAGTGGTGAGGGCAGTCACAAGGGGCACGATCATTTTATCGACCTCAGCCTGGTCGCCATCGTGGAGGGCAAGCAAGTCCGCCTTTCGGCGAACGCAGCCGTAGCCATCACCTTCGAGGAAGAGAAATCACGTAACCCGGTTTGACCGCGCATTCGCGAACGACGGTTTCCGGGGCCGACCACGGGCTCGCACCAAAACCGACGGCGCCGAAAGGAAATGAACATGACATCAAAACTTGAACAGTTGCGCACGATGTCGACGATTGTCGCCGATACCGGTGATCTGGAGGCCGTCGCGCGGTTGAAGCCAGTCGATTGCACCACGAACCCCACCATCGTCCTCAAAGCCATAGAAAGCGAGCCTTACAAGGAGGTCGTCCAAGAAGCGCTGTCATGGGGACGTAAGTGTAGTGGCGACCCGTCGCGCATTGCGGCAGCTACCGCAGATCGCTTGGCGATTTCCGTTGGGGTCGAGCTTTTGCGCCGCGTGCCTGGATACGTCTCGACGGAAGTTGACGCCACCCTCTCCTTCAATGTCGCGGCCTCAACCGCTAAGGCTCGCCAAATCATAGCCAACTACGAGCAGCGCGGTGTCCAGCGCGACCGGGTGCTCATCAAACTCGCCGCGACGTGGGAAGGGATACGCGCGGCCGAGATCCTGCAGCGGGAAGGCGTGTCGTGCAACATGACGCTCTTGTTGAACCGCGCACAGGCCATCGCAAGCGCCGATGCCGGGGCATTCCTGATCTCGCCGTTCGTAGGGCGCATTTATGACTGGTACAAGAAAGCCGAAGGCAGGGATTTCACGGCCAAGGAAGACCCAGGTGTCCGGTCCGTTCGTGACATCTACAATCATTTCAAAACCGAAGGCATTGAAACGATCGTCATGGCCGCATCATTCAGGAATATCGGTCAAATTCAGGCACTTGCCGGCTGCGACCGACTTACGATCGCGCCAAGTCTCCTGGATGCCCTGGAATCGAACAGCGATCACCTTGAGAGAGCACTTTCGCCCGGCACGCATCCCGAGCAACCGCTGCGGCAGCCGGCGGATGCCATTTGCCACTGGTTTGTCAGCGAGGACGCGGTCGACATCAAGCATCCGGCGCCTAATGCGCCGATCGATGAGGTGACGTTCCGCTGGATCATGAACGAGGATGCGATGGCAACCGAGAAATTGGCCGAGGGCATCCGCATATTCGCACGGGACCTGCAGGAACTGCGCACCCGAATTGGCAAGCAGCTCCAATAGTCGGCCTTAGGACGTTCTATAAGGCGACGACCGCCCCAACCGAACGGTTTCAGCCCGGGCTATATCGGCTCTTATCGCATGGAGAGGAATGAGAAATGGCAGTCGCGACGTGGAACGGGACAGTGATAGCGAAATCGGACAAGACTGTTGTCGTCGAAGGCAACCACTACTTTCCGCCTGAATCCGTCAATACCCAATATCTTAGGCAGAGTGCGACGACCAGCCGGTGTCCATGGAAGGGCCTTGCGAACTACTATTCGCTTATCGTCGATGGCAAAACCAATGAAGACGCGGCATGGTATTATGCGGATCCCTCCGATGCTGCAGCGCCCATCAAAGGTTACATCGCATTCTGGAAAGGTGTGGATGTAAGGTGATGGACTGACTGCCTTCGTCACCTGGCTTTCTGATGAGAAGCGGTCGTGGGCCGCCGGTGCTTGGTCAGACTGACCGCCTGACGCCATCAACACGTAATGGGTCGCCTACCGGCTTCCGGCTGCGGCAGGGCTGGATCGCCTACCACTATGTAAGCGAACTTGATGTTCCGGGCTTGACCGAGAATTTCCGAGGCGCTGATCCTAAGATCAGTAAGACAAATGCCCGATGGCGGCTAATCACGCGGCGTCGCCGTCTTCCGTCTCATACGCAACTAAGACGCGTTTCGCTTCTGACCGATAGTCTGAAGGGTCGGTCCCGTAGTGCTGCCGGAAGGTTCGAGTGAAGCTGCTGCGGCTCTGATATCCCGCCTGAAGTGCGACTTGCTCGATGGACAGTGCGTTGGCAGCCAGCAGGTTCGCCGCATGCCGCATGCGAAGACGTCTCAGGACAGACATCGCCGATTCGCCAAACGCAGCCGTGAATCTCGCCATGAACGCCGAGCGGCTCAACCCAACCGATTTGCACAGGGTTTGAACGCTGAAGTCCGCCGCGGGACGTGACGCCATTTCCGCGAACGCGCGCGCTATCGGCGGGTCACTCAAAAGCGAAAAGCGCTCCACCCAAGCGTTTGACGAAGTCAGACAGCGACGAAGCAGGGTCAGTAGCACGAGCTTGAACAGCGCTGACGCCATCGGTCCCCGACCGATCTCGTGCGTAGCGAGTTCAACCATCGCATAGCTCATGACCTGGTCGAGCTGATCATACGCATCAAAGGTTTCAACTACCGGCGAAGCGAGCGAAGCAAAGAGATCCAGTCCGGGACCGTAAACCGCGTGGAAGCAACCGCAGACAAGCGAAAACGATGCCTCGCCTTCGCCGATCTCGTAGCGGTGCACGGAGCCGGGAACGAAGGTGCTTTTCTTGATGCTGCAGGCGCCGGAACGGGAGCGCCCGAATGATGAACCGTCCGCGACGATCTCGATTGACTTGTTCGCCGGCGCCACGACGAGCCTGTGCGGGACGAGATCGATTGCTGCTTCGCCATCGACGATGATCATGCCGGAGCCGGTAAGACCATAGTATATGGTCGGCAGATCGCCTCCCTCGATGTGGAGGCTGGCTCCTGGGGCGAACAGGCACTCGGACAACTGGGCCGACGCTACTTCCATCGTGCCCATCAGTTTGTCGAGATCAGCTCGCGATATTCGCCAAAGCGCTTCGCATCCCACGTCCAGAAAGCCTCACGGTGCATCAGCTCGACGGTCGGAGGCTCAGGACACCACTGTCTGACGCGGACGCTCCGCGCAGCGCGTCATGTGAACGGTTTTATGCGCTCCGGCTCGACTGGATTGTTGAGCATCAATAATTGCCATCACCCTAAATGAAGGCCGGTGCACAATCGCTCAGCTGGATGGTTTGGTGTAGCCTCAAGGCCCGAATATGATAATTTCAGTCAGCACATGAATGGGCAGCAAATAGGCCGTTTTTGCTACCCATAGTGGATGAATGACAATCTGACGCTCGCGGTTTAGTAGCGAATGAGTCCGAACAGGCCGAATAACGCGTCCGCATCCTGCCAAGCCTCTGCAACCCTCCATCCCCCAGAGCGGGCAAGCCGCTCGAAGCTCTCCACCGTATATTTTCGGGAACTCTCCGTGTGGATGGTTTCCGACGTTCTGAAGAGGAAGGTCTGTTCACAAACATTAACGCGCTGATCGCATAGGCTGACCAAGTGCATCTCTACGGCTTTCTCGATCTCGTTCCAGCGCGCCACATGTTTGAACTGCTCTAAACGGAAGTCGCCGCCAAGTTCGGTGTTGATCCGCTCGAGGAGATTGAGGTTAAACGCGGCTGTCACGCCCGCGCTGTCGTCGTAAGCACGCAGAAGCGTATCTACGTTCTTCTGGAGATCGACACCGATGATGGCGCGTCCGTCATCGCCCAAGTGGCGCCCCATCTGCGTAAGCAAAGCCTGCGCCTCGATCGTGTTCAAATTCCCCATCGTCGAGCCCGGGAAAAAACCTGTCCTGCCGGCGTCGGAGCCATCAAACGGAACCTCAAATACATCCAGGAAATTGCGCTCGATGGGGCGCACGCAGAGCGATGGGAAGCGCGAAGCAATCCTCTTCGACGTTTCTGCAAGGAAGGCATCGGCGATATCGATCGGCACGTAACCGCGTGGGTCGCGCAGTCCTGCCAGCACAAGCTCGGTCTTAATGCCGGCTCCGGCACCATACTCGACGAGAATCGCGCCCGAGCCTACAAAATCAGCGATGTCCCCCTGCCGCTCTCGCAGGATCGAGGTTTCGGCTCGGGTCAGGTAATACTCTTCGAGCTTGGTTATCTCTTCGAAAAGGGCGGATCCTCGCTCGTCGTATAACCAACGGCTTGGCAATGTCTTCGCATCAGCCGATAATCCGGCGACCACATCTCGGGCAAATTCATTTTCAACAACTTCGATGCTCTTATTTACATGATGCATAGTTTCCGCTTTCGGTGACGCGACAGATGACGGCCGCGATGAAGTCGCGGCAAGAGCGTCACCATAGATTCTTGCCATGCACAGCGAGTCTACAATGCGTCTCCAATCGTCCGTGTGGACGACGCAACGCGTTGTCTCCATTCCGTCCTTGTATGATTGTGATTGGAGAAGAGGAGTTGTTTCGCCCAAAAATTCGCGATCGTCCGCGACGATTCCGGAGTCGCGCCGACGATATCCACTGGCTATCGAAAGCATGGCCAAATGGAATTTTCAATTCCATCCGGCACACTTGATACTCTTTCGTTCGCGATGCGCACGGCGAAAGACAAACCGCCGAAATTTGGGCGGATTTGCCGAAACTTCGGCTAAAGAGGGAGCTCCTTTCGGCGCTGACAAGCCCGGCGCATGGCGGTATCGGACATGAATGGAGGGTAACATGTCCTTTTCGATATACGACGTCACCGTTCCCGTGATGCTGCATGGGCTCACGGTTATGGACGACTATTTGCTTTGTGCCCAAAACCTGGAGCGCTCCAATTCTCTTGATCCGGGAAGCGTACTGACATCCAGGCTCGCTCCCGACATGCTGACGTTCGGTGAACAATTCGCGGTCAACTGCAACAAGGTCGAGCTGCACATGACCAAGCTTATGAATCGAAACCAGGCGACTCCGCATGACGTCGCGATGATCTATCCCGCTCTTCAAGGACGTCTGTTAGAAACGCGCAGCTTCCTGCAAACAATCCAGCCGGAAGATCTGTCGAGCGCTCAGGCACACGTTTATGAACTGACTCCGTCGGTTGCACGGGGCTGGTTCGGCGGAGATGATTACATTCGACACGTCGTACTAGCGGATTTCTTTTTCCATATCGCGGTGGCGCACTCGATTCTGCGGCATCTTGGGGCTCCGGCAGGAAAGAAGGACTATCTGGGGGATCTCACGCCAGTGGGTGAGGGAGTGGCCGTTTTCGTTACCTGAAGCGGGGAGGCCGGCGGACGTTCGCCCACAACTCGTCCCTGCCCGCAAACGGGCCGAACAACAGCTGCAACTGCCGGATCTGGCAATTGTCGAGGTTGTGGCACCTGCCGAATTCCTCAACGCTGATCCTCTCCGCGGATCGAGGGCAGCCGGGATCGGCCAGTTGCTGGACAAGGTGCACGCGAAAGCCTTTAGCGTCTTCCGAACTCATCCCTATCTTCCTGGATGTCATAGTCTGCATTGCAATGAATCCCGATGGTGGGACGTAATCTCTCGGGCTTTATCCGGCCATCAGCCGTCGAGCATTTTGGCATATTCGGGGTGACGGCTGGCGAAGCGTGCCATGAAAGGACATTTTGCGATCACCCGACGGCCGGCGGCGTGCAGCTGTTCGAACACACCTTCGGCGAGCTTCGTGCCTATCCCTTGTCCCGAAAACTCCTGTGGGACCTCCGTATGAAGTAGGACAAATCTGTCGCTTTCGATCTTGTAATAAGCGACGGCGACGGTACCGCCGATGGCAAGCTCGAAGCGCTTGGCTGCAGGATTATCTATTACATGCGCGTCCATATCAGTCCTTCCGCCATGCTGCGGCAAAGCCCGTCAAGGAGGCGGGTCGGGATATAATCAAAATTGAGTGCTCAGCCTCGCCGCAACATCAGCCTTTTGCGAGCAGCATTTTTACTGGACCAGTTCCGCAAAATTGCGGTTAGTCCTGCTGATACGCAAACTGGGCTTATCGCGCAAAGGCCGTGCTCAGTACGAGTCTCTCAGACATGATGCGTTGACCGTCACCGCGACCTCACTGCATCCCGCCTCAGACTTGAGTGAGAACGCGCGTCCGCGGCCCTATTTTTTTGTGGTGCGATCCAGTTCCAAGAAGCCGGTGATACGCATGGCTCTGAGGATATCAGACAGAGGATCACGCATTTTGGACGCCTGGATACAGGAGTCTGCGATATCGATGTTTAACGGCCAAAAGGCTGGCCATATATTCCGGTCCTCGCCAACAATTCGAAGGCCGATGCATGCAATATGTCCTGCCAGGAAAGACCGGGCCGTATGTCTCCTGTCTCTGCCTTAGCAGCATGACTTTCCGCAGGACGGACGGGATCCGTCGTCTCGACGCCACGCGCGCCTGGCTTTCTGCCGGACGTCCCTCGAAAGAGCCCTGCGTCTCCTCTCGCGGCGCATCGAAACGATGATCAGCGGCGTCTGGCGATCGACGAGGGAGAGTAAACCATGAAGATAGTCGTGATCGGCGGCACTGGTTTGATTGGCTCGAAGACAGTTGCCATTCTGCGCCGGGGCGGCCAGGAGGTCATCGCGGCGTCGCCCAAAGGTGGCGTCAACACCGTCACCGGAGAAGGGCTCAAAGAAGCCATGGCCGGCGCATTAGTGGTGATCGACCTCTCCAATGCGCCTTCATCTGACCCCCAGGCGGTATTGGAATTCTTCGAGACCTCCGGCCGCAACCTTGTTGCGGCGGAGGCCGCGGCGGGCATTCGGCACCATATCACGTTATCCATCGTCGGGACCGACAGGGTACCCGACCAAGGCTATTACCGCGCCAAAGTCGCGCAAGAGAAACTGATCGAGGCTTCCGGTATCCCCTATACGATCATCCGCTCGACCCAGTTCCTGGAATTCCTCGGCCGCATCGCTGATGCGAGTACGGATGGAAGCGTCGTCAGGCTTGCGCCGGGCCTGCTTCAGCCTATCGCGGCTGACGACGTTGCCGCCGTCGTCGCCGAAGTGGCCTTCGATAATCCGCGAAACGGCATCGTCGAGATCGCAGGCCCGGAACGAGCGGAGTTCGACGAAATCGTCGCTCGCTATTTGAAGGCTGTCGGCGACCCGCGGAAGGTCGTGAAAGATCCCGAAGCCCGATATCGCGGCGGGCGGATCGAGGAAAAGTCGCTCGTACCCTTGGGCGAGGCGCGTCTCGGCCGCATCAGTCTCGAGGAGTGGTTACGGCGCTCGCAGAAAGGAGCCTGATCAGACCGTCGCGGGCCGCATCGACACTGCGCGATGCAGCCGCCGGTGATCAACAAGCCCAGGCGATGACCGCTTACGTTTTGCCCGGAGCCTCCCGCAAGGACAGCTTCAATATTGAAGAAGGAAAAAGCCCGTGAAGTTCCGAACCATCATCGCCGCCACCTGCGCCGTCCTCGCCCTCTCGATGGCCGGCCCCATCTCCGCCCATGATAGCAAAGCGGAAGCCGTCACGAAGAACTTCGAGGCGGCCATTCCCAATATCCCTGGCAAGTCGTTGATCGCCGTAGAAGTCGATTATGCGCCAGGCGCGGCCTCGCCCTCCCACACCCACGCGAAGTCGGCTTTCATCTACGCCTATGTGATTTCGGGTGCGATCGAGTCGAAGGTGAATGACGGCGAGACGCGCATCTATCGGGCAGGCGAGAGCTGGTCCGAAACGCCGGGTGCAACCCATTCGATCAGCCGCAACGCGAGCAAGACCGAGCCGGCAAAGCTGCTCGCCGTGTTCGTCAGCGACACCGATGACAAAGCGCTGACTACGCCCATCAAATAGCCTTCAAGGCAAGAAGCCAATGACCAGACGCCTGGATTACAACCGAATCGCTCCGAACGGAGCCAAGGCCCTCGGAGGTGTGTATGGCTATATCATGCAGAGCGACCTGCCCGCCGAGCTGGTCGACGTTGTCTATCTCCGCGTTTCGCAGATCAACAACTGCGGCTATTGGCTCGACATGCACACACGCGATCTCACGAAGAGGGGCGTGCCGATCGAGAAGCTCGCCCTGGTTCATGCCTGGGAGGAAGGCGGCGACCTTTTCAACAAGACCGAGCGCGCCGCCTTGGCCTGGGCCGAGACGGTGACGCGCGTGGCACAGACCGGTGTGCCGGACGGCGCCTATCAGGCAGCGCGCGCGGTTTTCGGCGAGAAGGAGCTGGTCGACCTCACGATCGCGATCAGCCTGATGAACGCCTACGACCGCATGGCGATCAGCTTCCGCAACACGGCCTACGCGGCCATCGAAAAATAAGCAAAGCGCACCTGCCGCGGTGCTCACATCTCGAAGGAAGGACATCCTCTCATGAAAATCTTTGTTGCCGGCGCCACCGGTGCGGTGGGCCTTCCGCTCGTACGCGCGCTGCGCACCCTGGGCCACGAGGTCACGGGCATGACACGCGGCGGCCCAGGCGTCGATCGACTGCGTGAGGTCGGCGCGTCTGCTTCCACCGCTGATGCTTTCGACCGAGGGGCAGTATGCGACGCAATCGCAGCCGCCGCGCCGGATGTGGTGATTGACCAGCTTACATGGCTGCCCGCGAACCCCGCCGACATCATCAGGTCCATGCCAAACGACACGCGTCTCCACGAGGAGGGCGGTGCCAATCTGTTCGCCGCAGCGCAGGAATTTGGCGTCGCACGCTATATCCTGCAATCGCGTGGCTTCTATCTTGACGCTCCGTCGGGGCAACTCGCCGACGAGACGGCCCGGCTTCGCTACGATGCGCCCGGTCCGATCGGCGAGAGTACGCGCGTGATGGGCGCCTATGAAGATCGGGTCTTGGGCTCGAGGGCGTTACAGGGTGTCGTGCTGCGCTATGGATTCTTTTACGGACCGGGCACTTGGTATCGTCCAGACGGCGCGATTGCGGAGCAGTTTCGCAAGGGTGAGGCAAGAATTATCAGCGATGGCGCGGCGGTCTGGTCTTTCGTCCATATTGACGACGCGGTCGCGGCAACCGTTGCGGCGATCACCGCCGAACCCGGAACATACAATGTTATGGACGATGATCCGCTGCCTGTGTCCGAATGGATGCCGGCGTTCGCCCGCTGGGTCGACGCGCCGGTACCGCCTCGAATGAGTGAGGCGGACGCGTTGGCTCTCGTCGGTGAGGAGGCGGTCTTCTACCATATGAGCCTGACGGGGGCATCCAACGCGCGAGCCAAGGCGAAGCTTGGTTTCACGCCGCGTCGGCTGCTCTGGGCGAACGATCAAATTCCGCGTCTTGCATCGGAAGCCGGCGTGTGAGGAAGCCGACGGTCTCGCCGACGCAGGAGCCGACTTCCTTGCGTGCGTGGAAGCGCCGCGCTCGCAGCACGGCGTGCCAAGCGCCTCTCAGCCATTCCGATAACGGTCAGTTATCGACTCCATGGCGAGAGGTGATTTTCTTTCTTACCGTCGTCAATCCAATCTTCGAGCCATCGTCCGGGTCAAAGTCGGCGGTCCGTTGAACGATCGCAGGCAGGAGGCCGAGATCAACATTTGATGAGTTCTGGCGAGCGACGCATGGAGCCGCTCAAATTTCTTTCAAGCGAGGATATCTATGATTGAAATCACTGCCGACATGACGGCGATCATCCAGCAAGCGATTCTGTCGTTCGTCGCGACGGTCAACGAGGACGGGACGCCCAATCTTTCGCCGAAAGCGTCCTTGACGGTCAGAAACGGCGTTCTCTACTTCGCCGATATCGCATCGCCCCGGACGATACGGAACTTGAGGCGCAATCCCGCCGTCGAAATTAACGTAGTCGACATCTTCCAGAGGCGCGGTTATCGATTCAAGGGCCGTGCGTTGATACTGCCGCCAGGCGATGACGAGTATTCGATGATCGCCGACTGGGTTCGGGCGACGAACGGCCAAGAGTATCCTGTCGATCACGTTGTCAAAATCGACACCACTTCGATCACGCCGTTGCTGTCGCCGGCCCATGTCTTTGCCCAACCTCCTCGAAGTCAGGAAGAGATCAGGAGCACCTACCTTCAAAAATACGCGGTGAAACCGATCGGGGAATAGCTGCAGAGCCGCGTGCGAGAGATCCGAGAGGCCGATCTTGCCGTCGCTGGCATCGATTCCATAGCCACAGGTCATTGGACCGTCGAGTTTCGCCGTCCTACCTTTTTGCATCCCCGCAAAGGAGGTCGGAAGATGAAGAAATACAACAAAAATCCCGAGGCCGTGTCGCTACCGACGTGAGAGCAAGTAGTCTTCAAGGGCTCGTCGGACGCAACGGGCGTTCAATCCCGAAACGAACATTCCATTCAGCAGAACGACGAAAAGACCGAAGTCACGGCGCTTGCCGTGGCTTCTCGATCCAAAACGTCGGAGGTAATCGATGCAGTTCCGCCATTCAACTTTGAAATATTTTCTGCCGGTTTGCGTAGTTCTGTCCGCCGGAGCTGCCCAGGCTCAGGAAACGCCTCCTCCACCACAGGTGTCCGTGGCCAAGCCCGTCGTGCGAGACGTCGTCGACAACGACGACTTCATCGGCCGCTTCCAGGCCTCCGAGCAGGTCTCGATCCGCTCCAGGGTCGGCGGGTACCTTCAGAGCATCAACTTCAAGGATGGCCAGTTGGTCAAGCAGGGCGACGAGCTTTTCGAGATCGACCAGCGCCCCTTCATCACCGCATTCAACGAGGCCACCGCCCAGCTTGCGGTCGCCAGCTCCACCCTGACCTACGCGCAGTCGGAATTCAACCGCGTGAACACGCTGGTAAAGTCCGGTAGCCAGACGGTGTCGACGCTCGATGACCGACGCAGGGAGCTGCAGTCCGCGCAGGCGAACCTCCAGGGATCCGAGGCAAGCGTTGAACGGGCGAGGCTCGATCTCACCTACAGTAAGATCACGGCCCCGCTGGCCGGACGTATCAACCGCCATCTGATTTCGGTCGGCAACCTCGTGCAGGCCGACCAAACCGAGCTGACGACGATCGTCGCGCTCGATCCCATCGACTTCTATTTCGATGTCGATGAGCGCCGTCTTCTCAACTACGCCGAGACGGCGCGGAAGAACGGGAAGGTCCTGCAGGAGGGAGGCGGCGGCCTAAAGGTAAGCGTGCGTCTCGGTGACCGCGACCAGACAAAGTTCTCCGGCACGCTCAACTTCGCGGAAAATACCGTCGATCAGGCCACCGGCACGCTGCGCGTACGCGCCCGTTTTGCCAATCCCGACTTCGTCCTTCAACCCGGTCTCTTCGGCCGCGTCGAGATCGAAGGTTCGAATTTTTACACTGCGATCCTCATTCCCGATGAAGCGATTGCCGCCGACCAGAACGAGCGAGTGGTCTACGTGCTCAATCCCGACAATACGGTCACGACGAAATCCGTTCGTCCGGGTCCCAAGCTCTATGGCTACAGGGTCATCCGCTCAGGGCTCACGGGCGATGAGCAAATCGTCGTGAAGGGCGTCGTCCGTGTCCGCCCCGGCGCCAAGGTTACTCCGGTTACGGTGCAACTACCCAGGGAGAACCCCAACGATGTGCCCGCGACGGCGCAGCAAGCAGTGTCAGCGGCGGGAGCAGCCCAATGAGGTTCGCACATTTCTTTGTCGACCGGCCGATCTTCGCGTCGGTTATCTCAGTCGTGCTCATCATCATCGGCAGCGTTGCCTACTTCCAGCTCCCGGTCGCGCAGTATCCGGAAATCGCGCCGCCGACCATCGTCGTGCGGACGTCCTATCCGGGCGCGGATCCGCAAACGATCGCGGACGCGGTATCGACACCGATCGAACAGCAGGTGAACGGCGTCGAGGACATGCTCTACATGTCATCCTACTCCAGTGGCGATG
>NZ_JBNDHS010000066.1:0-35033 GCF_056755095.1 Rhizobium sp. SVR5-9E
CGGATGGCCTGTTCGTAGAGCCGCATGGCGTCGAGCGTGCGGCCTTCGATGCGGGCGATCTCGGCACCGATCAAGGCGGCACGGTTTGCAAAGGTCTCCGGACAATTCTTCGCCCAGAGCGTGATCTGCTGGTGATGAGCCGCCAGCGCTTCCAAATGCCGGAGCCGCTCTTCGCCAAGGGACGTATCGCAGCGCGCCGCCCGAGCAAGTGCCCCGTAGAAATGGTATTCAGCCAACTCGAATTGAGACGGCACCGTCCAAAGCAGAGGCGCAACGTTCGATGCAGCCGCGACGGCAGATGCACTGTCGCCGGCATAGACGAACGCTTGCAGCTTGCGAATCCAGTATCGGGACGCGGCAATGGCCAGCTGGGGATTGCTCCCCAAATGCTGCTCGAAGCGGCCCTCGTCGAAGTCCGCGTCATTAAAGGAGGTAAAGTCCGGCGTCAGCCCACGGAGCATCCGGATGAGCCTAAGCTGCGTGGTAATGAGGTCGCTAATGAGACCGAACCGCAATTTCTGCACGAACTCTAGCGCATTCTCAGCCTCCCGCTCGATGTCATCGAGCCGATCTCCGGAAGCGAGGCGGTTCGTAATCAAGTCAGCGCAGCTATAGGCTGCATAAGTGAGGTCACCGGCTTCCTTCGCAGCCTCGAAGGCGTGTCTCAGGAAGGCGCAAGACGTCTGCAGTGGCTGACTCCAGTGAGCGACGTGGACGGCGGAGACCAGGTAGACGCGAGCCCTGAAGCGATCGAGCGCCCGCTTCTCGACCAGATCCAGGGCAAGTCTGCCGAAGCGGAACCCGGCCTGATAGTCTCCGAAATATGTCCCCAGGACGCCGCCTAGCCAGGCATAGGCGAGGCAGGATCCGTCGCTGTTGCCATGCTCCAGACTGAGGGTTGCGATCCGCCCGACGACGAGGCGAAAGAGATTCAAGTCGGTGAACAAGGCCGGCGAGGTGAGCACCGTGAGTACGTCCATGGTCGCGCACCGGTCGGGGTCTTTCATCGGCGGCAGGTCGAGCAGGGCTTCGATTGGACGGGATCCCAGCTGCTGCCACGCCCGATCATAGAAGCGACGGACGTCCTCCTCCTTCGGGTGCAGTGACCACGGGCCGTCGACACGGCGCAGATACTCCAGGCCAACCTCCACGGCACGGTCGCTCCGGTCCAGCGTCGTATAGAGGTTGACGCGTCCGCAGGTCACGGCCGCAGCGTCGACGGTGGTCCCGGCGCGTCGTGACAGCATCGCAAGCCGTTCTTCCGCAGATGCCAGTTCCCCCGTCAGGTATTCGCACTCGGCACGGTTGAGTTCGAGGTCGAACGTGAGCCGAGGGCACTGCTCCCAGCCGGTCGCTCCCAGCAAGGTCCGGTCGGCGGTGAAATATTGCAGCGCGGCGTGATTGGCGGTGGCCGCCTTAGCCCGCCGGCCCGCCACACGGTTGAGGCCGGCGACCTGTTCGCGCTCCGCCGGCGCGGTGATCAGCGCCGTGCCACGCCCGAACTGGCTGACAATGTCGAAGATGGTCTCCTCTAGCGCCTCCGCCGGCGTTTGCGCCGCGAGCACGCGGCCGATCCGAAGATGCGCCATGGCCCGCTCCCCCTCGGGGATGAGCGCATAGGCTGCCTCCTGAATGCGGTCGTGCAGGAAGGCGTAAGTGCCGTCCGAGCGCAGGACCAGGCCGGCCCGGACGGCGTCCCAGATGAGCGCATGGATAGCCTCCTCGCTACCACCGTGCACCAAGGTGAGTGTAGCCGCCTCGGCGACATTCCCAAGGCAGGCCAGGAGGCCCAGAGCTGCCTGCGTTGCCGGAGCCAGACGGCGCAGCTTCGTCGCCATGAGGTCCGCCACGTTATCGGTGTATCCCCTGGCGCGGATGCGCGACAGATCCCAGGTCCAGGCGGCCCGGCCGGGATCGAAGGCCAGCAGCGCCTCCTCGGCCAGGGCGAGTAGAAACTGGATCGTGAAGAACGGATTGCCGGCTGTCTTCTCGTGCACGCGCCGGCCTAGCGGCGCGACGCGCTCCGGGGCGCAGCGCAGGGCATCGGCGATGAGCCGGCCCACATCCGCAAGTCCAAGCGTCGCCAACACAATCTCCTGCATCCGGCCCCCGGCGCCGCGGATCGCAGCCAGCCGTCGCATCAGCGGGTGCGTTGGGGTGACCTCGTTGTCCCGGTAGGCGCCGATCAGCAGCAGGTGGCGGACCTCCGCATGGGTGGCCAGATGCTCGATCAGATCCAGGGTTGCCGCGTCCAGCCACTGCAAGTCGTCGAGGAACAGCGCGAGCGGATGCTCGGGTCGGGCGAACACGGCGAGGAAGCGCCGGAACACCAGCTGGAACCGGGCCTGCTGGTCCTGCGGCGAAAGATCGGGCGCCAGCGGCTGCTCGCCAATGATCAGAGCCAACTCCGGAACGAGATTGACCATGAGCTGGCCGTTCGGGCCCAACGCTTCCAGCAGGGCGGCACGCCAGTGGCTGAGTTCCGCGTCGCTCTTGACCAACAGCGGCCGGATCAGGCCTTGGAAGGCCTGGGCCAGGGTGGAATAGGGGATGTCTCGCTTGTACTGGTCGAACTTGCCGGATGCGAACAGCCCGCGCGGCGGGACGAGCACCCGGTGCAGCTCGTTGACCACCGCGGACTTGCCGATGCCCGAATAGCCGGAGACCAGCACCAGCTCAGGCACGCCATCCTGGACGACACGGTCGAACGCGGCGAGCAAGGCCTCGACCTCGCGCTCGCGGCCATAGAGCCTTTCCGGAATCAGCAGCCGGTCGGGCGTGTCGTGTGCCCCGAGCGGGAAATCGTCGATACGGCCCTGGGCCACCCACTGTGCCAAACAGCGCCGCAGGTCGCTCTCGAGGCCGCCGGCGGTCTGGTAGCGCTCCTCGGCGGTTTTCGCGAGCAGCTTCATCACAATGGCCGAGAGGGCGGCGGGAACATCTTTCACCCGCTCGCCCGGTGGCAACGGCCGCCGCGCGATGTGGCAGTGAACCCATTCCATCGGATCGGTCGCGGTGAACGGCAGAACGCCGGTGAGCATCTGGTAGAGCGTGACCCCGACGGCGTAGAGATCGCTGCGGGAGTCGATCGAGCGATTCATGCGCCCGGTCTGTTCCGGAGCCATGTAGGCGAGCGTGCCGGCGATGAACTCAGGCGGTTCGGGCGTTTGTCACTCACGGGAAAGGCGCGAGGCGATACCGAAGCCCGTTAGCCGCACCTCTCCGGTCTCGCCGTTGACCAGGATGTTGGCAGGTTTGATATCCTTGTGGATCAGGCCGCGCCGATGGACCTTGCCAAGGGCCAGCGCGATTCCGATCGCATCAGGCAGGAAGCTTCCAGGCTCCATGGGTCCGCCGAGCCGCCGGGCAAGCAGTTCACCGCCCGGGTCCTCGAGTACAAGCATGGTCTGGCCACCTTCGCGCACCAATTCCAGCGGCCGAAGCGCCCAGGTGCCTTCCAGCTCGTCCGTCAAGCCATACTCGTGGGCGAAACTATCAAGGATTGAATGTCGCGGATGCTCCGCGGCGGGCAGAGCGGCAAGCACGGGCTTACGTGTCCCGTCAGGATCGAGATGCCACCCCCGGCAGAAGACCCGTTCGCCGTCTTCCCATAGAAGCTGGCAGCTGCCGTCATCTTCAGTGCCAAACCGAAAAGTTGGGGTCATTTGCGGGACTTTCACCACCAGGCCTAGCCCTCCTGGCAAACTGGCCGCAACATTCGTCTCGAGTTCGTCCACCCAAGTTGCCAGAGCCGGGATGTTAGCACATCTCGTCCACTCATCCGAGCGTCTGTGCCGACAGTGCCGGCAAGAAGTGGCTGGGCGAGCTAACTCCCTACGCGATCTCGTAGAAACTATCTGCCGCGAACGGCTTTCATTATAGTCGCGTCCGACATTGGCCCCTTGATAGGATCTCAACCGACGAACCTTCAACTAAATCACGGCAGGTGGAGGGAGCTTCAGTCGAAAAAGCCCGCATCCTCTTCCCTGAGATATCTCCTGGCCCCTTCAGCGTCGATATCGAGGCCCAGCCCCGGCGCTTCCAGTAGGTCCACCATGCTGTCCTTCACGATCTGCGGCGGCAAGCCGATTACCAGATCCTCCCACCAGGGGTCGGAGGCAGTGGGATATTCGAACGCGATGTAATTCGCCGGCAACGTGGCGCAGACATTGATCAACGCGCCGAGGCCCAGCAGACCGTTAGCGGTGCCATGCGGTGCCATCAGGATCGAGTGCATGTAGGCGTGCTCGGCGACCCATTTGAGCTCGGCAATACCGCCAACATCGGCTGGATCGGGGCCAATGATGCGTACCGCCTGCGTCTCGATCAGTTCCTTGAAATTGTGCCGCAGGTAGATCTGCTCGCCAGTGTGGATTGGCGTCGAGGTGGAAGTTGTCAGTTCCCGATAGGCCTGCGGATTGACCCACGGCACGTAGTCGCCAGTCAGCATGTCCTCGAGCCACATCAAATTGTACTTTTCGACCGCGCGAGCGAACTTGATCGCATCGGGCAGCATCCAGCCCGGGCCGCAGTCCAGCGCCAGGCTGACTTTGTCGCCCAGCACTTCCTTCATCGCGATCACGCAGTCGAGCATGTGATTGAAACCGCGCTCGCTGATCACGCCCTGATCCATGGCGCCGTGATAGCCGGCCTTCTTCTGCGTCACGCCGTAGTGGAAGCCCTCGATGGTGTCCTTCATGTTGGAGTGGAACGAGATTCCTTGCTTGACCATGAAGAAGTTCTGCGGCTGCTGCATCATCCATTTGACGTCAGCGGCGTAATCTTCCGGCCGGTCGCCCGTGCGTTTCTGGCGAATCGAGCCGTTGTAGACGCGCACCTTGTCCCGCACCTTGCCGCCAAGCAGTTTATAGGCGGGCACGCCGGCCGCCTTGCCAGCAATATCCCACAGCGCATGCTCGATAGCGCTCACCGCCGCGCCGTACGGCTTGAAAGAGCCGCGTTGGCGGATCTTCAGCATCACTCTCTCGACGTCGGTCGGGTCCTCGCCGATGAGCGCCTCGCGGAAATGCAGCACCCAGGGCTTGAGGTAGGACTTGGTGAATTCAACTTCGCCCAAGCCATAGAGGCCCTCGTCCGTTACGATGCGGACGATCGGGTGTTTGCCGATAACGGCGCAGCGGAGATCAGTGATCTTCATCTTCGTTCCTTTTCGCCTCAGCTCCAGGTGCGATCCCAGGAATACTCATCGTCCCAGTGATCCGTAGGCTGCCAAATGTCGGTGGCGCCCGGCTGCAGATGCAGCGAGATCACCTCGTCGACGACGTCGTCAATCCCCAGCCCCGGCTTGTCCGGAACAGTGATGAAGCCATTCTTCACCAGCGGCTTGGGAAGACCCGTGACGATATCGTCCCACCAGTCGACATCGGCAGAATGATATTCGAGCGCCATGAAATTTTCGGTCGCGGTCGCGACATGTGCCGCGGCCATTGCGGCGATTGGACTTTCTGCCATGTGGATGGCCATGGCGACACCATGGTCCTGCGCCATATCGCCAATCTTCTTGGTCTCGAGGATGCCCCCACTGGTGAGCAGGTCTGGGTGGATAACGGAGACTCCGCCGCTGTTGAGCAGAGGCTCGAAGCCCTCCTTGAGGTAGATATCCTCGCCAGTGCAAATCGGCACCGTGGTGGCGTCCTGCAGTTGTCGGTACTGCTCGGTGTATTGCCATGGGATCACATCCTCGAGCCAGGCTGGCACGTATTTTTCAATTCGCCTGGCAAGGCGAATGCCGTTCTGCATCGAGATGTGGCCAATATGGTCGATCGCAAGCGGCACATCCATGCCGATGACCTCGCGAACCTCGGCGATGTATTGCTCAAGCAGGTCGAGGCCCTTGTCGGAAAAGTGCAGGCCGGTAAACGGGTGCTGGACGTTATGTAGATCGTACGCAGCGTTGCGGACACGCCGCTCTTCAATGGAATTCAGCGGCCCGCGACTGGGGCCGTTGCGGTATCCTTCCAGTGAGCCGGCAGGAAACACGACCGCACCGGGCACATCCGCGATCTGCATCAGCCCCAGATCCATCTTGAGGAAGGTGAAGCCGAGTTCCATGCGCTGCTTGAGGCGCTTACCGGTCTCGGTACCGCTCGGCACGGTGGCGTCGGTATCGCAGTAGACGCGCACTTTCTCCCGAAACCGGCCGCCGAGCATCTGGTAGACAGGGGCGCCATAGGCCTTGCCGGCAAGATCCCACAACGCGATTTCAACCGCCGATACGCCGCCGCCTTGCCGGCCGTGGCCGCCGAACTGCTTGATCCGGCGAAACAGGCGGTCGATGTTGCAAGGGTTCTCGCCAAGCAACCGGCTCTTCAGCATCAGCGCGTAGGTGGCGCTGGCACCGTCGCGCACCTCACCAAGCCCGACTATGCCCTGGTTGGTGTAGATCTTAAGCAGAACGGAGGTGAATGGCGCGCCGACAATTTCGGCCACCCGCATGTCGGTGATGCGAAGGTCGGAAGGCTTGGAATGCGTGTTCACCCGATTGAGCGCCTCGTCGGCTCCATCTGCCTGTGGCATGATTTATCCTCGTTCTGGTCGGGGGGCTCGTCGCCGCGCACGCTGGGGTGGCCTGGAGCGTTGCTAGCTAGTCGAGCTCTATCTCGTGGTTTTGAAGGTAGTCGCGGTTCATTTCAACGCCGAGGCCAGGCCTGGGCGTAAGCTTGAGGCTGCCGTTCGAAACATCAAGCGGTCTGTCGATGAGGTGATCGTATTTTCCGAGGTTCCACTCTGACGTTTCAAGTTTGTAGAAATTGGGAACGGTCATCATCACCTGCGCTCCCGCAACCACGTTGATCGGCCCTGCGGCGTCATGCGGCGAGACGGGGATGTAGTAGGCTTCGCATAGGGCAGAAATCTTTTTGAGTTCGGTAATGCCGCCGGTCCAGGTGACGTCCGGCATGATGTAGTCAGCGAGCTTGTTTTCGAGCACCGGCACGAAATCCCACTTCGTGTGACCGCGTTCGCCCCACGAAATAGCGGCGCTAACCTTCTCGCGGACCTGTTTGAGAGCGTTGAGGCTCTCGGGTGGGCAGGGCTCCTCGAACCAGTCGATCTGACCAGCTTCCTCGAGGCTGCGACAAAGGCGAATGGCGGTGGGAACGTCGAACCGGCCATGCGCATCGATGAGGATGTCGACATCCGAGCCCGCCGTTTGGCGGATCAGAGCCGTGAGTTCGGCGGCTTCGCGCTCATCCTTGCGGGTCATGCTGCCATCGAGGTAGCCATCCCGCTGTTCGCGAGGCTGTCCATCGACGGTGCGGCCCTGGTGGGGGAAAGGATCGAACTTGAGCGCGGTGTGGCCGGACTCGACGATGTCTCGAATTTCGCGAACCACAGCCTCTTTGCTGGTAAACTTGGCCTGGTTAGGATGGGTGTAGAGCGCGATTTCATCGCGGACCGGTCCGCCCAACAGCTCGCAAATCGGCTTACCAAGAACTTTGCCTCGGATGTCCCAAAGGGCTATGTCGATGGCGCTCACGCATTCGACTGCGGCGCCGCGACTGCCCATGTAGGTGAAGCTACGGAATATCTTGTGCCACAGATATTCGATACGCGCCGGGTCCTCGCCTGTCAAAGCGGCACCGATCTGTCGCAGGATCGTGCAGAGGGCGCGATTGGCGAGCCTTGTCGTGGTAGTGATCTCTCCCCAGCCGCTTACCCCCTCGTCGGTCGTCACTTCGACGAACAGAAACTCTCCCCAATAAGAAGCATCGGATCTGATTAGCCAGGGGCGAACGCTGGTGATTTTCATCGCAACTGCCTTTGTCTGAAGTGGTCGGGATAACGATATTCCAGGCTACCTATTCTATCCTGCCCGAGCGGCGTTTCGCGCCCGCATGTGTTCGAGGATGTGCCGGCCGGAGCCCTCGACATGGCGTGCAATCAGTTCGGCTGCCTCGTTCGCCTTTCCCGCTTTTACATGCGCGATGAGCTCGCGATGCTCGCTAAGGATCGCGGCACGCCGGGAGAGCGTGAAGTCGAAACGCCGGCTCACGGCTCGAAGCACTTCGCGATGTTTCCACCAAAGCTCGGCGGCATGGCGGTTGTAGTGCTTCTGGTACATGACGGTGTGGAAGGCGGTATCCAGCTCGCTGTGCCTGACCGTGTCGGCGAAGTTGTTCTCTTCGATCAGCCCTTGGATGCGTTCGAGTTCAGCAATGTCCTCGACGGTGGCCATATTCACGAACCATCGCGTCAGTGCCGGCTCGATCAAGACCCCGATCTCGTAGATATCCCGAACAAAATCCTGATCTATGGGCCGGACGCGCGCTCCGCGGTTTGGAACGAAGGTGACAAAACCCTCCCCGCGCAAAAGTTGGAGAGCCTCACGCACGGGGTTGGTCGAGGTGCCGTGGCGCCGGGCGAGATCGGTGACCACAAGCCTTTCGTTGGCAGCAAGCCGCCCCTCGATGATGTCATCCCTGATCAGTTGGTAGAGCGAGGCGCCCTCGCTGGATGCCCCGTCAGCGTCGATGCCTTCGGGCGGCTTTGCTTTAAAATCGCTGGTTTCGGCCAAGACTATCCTCATCAGTACACATATCGTTCGAATATCACGCAAATCTCTGGCAAACAATGTACGATTTTGCCGATTGACAGACAATCTACGATCTGAAAACGTATGATGTGTTCGAAGAGGTGTATTGACTGGGAGGTCGCGAAGCCGTCGAGCAAACACCGCTCGCCCCGACGCAGAGCGGCATGGGAGAAACCTGGAGGATGCCTATGACGAGGATTTCACTCGGAGGTGCCGTCCTGCGCGGCACTATCTCTACTGCTTTGATGGTATCATTGATGTCTGCGTCTGCGCTTGGCGCGCCGGTCGACCTGAGCAAGTGGTCGCCGCAATATGTGCGCTCCATTGCCGGCACCCAGGATTTCGACACGGCGGCTGATTGCGGCAAGGTCACACCACTCGACTACAAGGGGCGACTGACTTTCTGGTACCAGGGTGTGTTCGAGGGCGACCCGGATCTCCTGCGCGAGTATTACAAGGATTTCTTCGCGACGTTCCGCAAAACCTATCCAAACATCCAGCTTGAGGAACAGGCCCTCACCTATAACGACCTCTTGGACAAGTTCCGGACCGCACTCCTTGGCAATGCCGCTCCCATGGCGGTCCGCCTGCAAATCCTGGGTGGCACTGAGTTTGCCTCAAAGGGCTATTTGCAGCCGCTCAAACCCGAGGATGTCGGCTATTCGACCGGGGATTTCTGGCCCGGCGCAATGAAGGCTGTAACCTGGGACGGGGTGACCTACGGCATTCCAACCAACAACGAGACAATGGCGTTCATCTGGAATGCCGACATCTTCAAGCGTGCAGGCCTCGATCCGGACAAGGCTCCGGCTACCTGGGACGACGTCGTCAAGTATTCCAAGCAGATCCACGACAAGCTCGGCATTGCCGGTTACGGCCTCGTGGCTCGCAAGAATGCCGGCAATACGCCGTACCGCTTCATGCCGCAGCTGTGGGCCTATGGCGGCGGCGTCTTCGACGAAGCTACCACCAACCCGACCTATAAGGATGTCGAGCTCGATAGCCCGCAGAGCAAGGCGGCATTGCAAGCCTCCTACGATATGTATGTCCGCGACAAGTCGGTTCCGGTTTCGGCGCTCACCAACCAGCAGGCCGACAACCAGCCGCTCTTCCTCGCTGGCCAGCTCGGCATGATGATCTCGCATCCGTCCGATTACGACGTCATGCTCGACCTGCAGAAAAAGGCGACGGACACCGACAAGCAAAAGGCGCAGACCGTTATCAACAATATGCGCTACGGCTTGATCCCGACTGGTCCCGACGGCAAGCGTGCCGTGGTGTTTGGCGGCTCAAACATTCATATCCTCAAGCCCGAATATGTCGAGGGCGGCAAGGTAGACGAGCCGGCGGCAAAAGCTATCATCTGCATGTGGACGAGCCCCGAATGGTCACTGAAGATGGCCTATGCCGGCTCGAACCCGGGAAACCTCAACGGCTTCAAGACCAAATGGATGAAGGAACGCCTGGACCACATCAAGTTCCTTGATGTCACGACCTCGATGCTGCCTTACGGCATCCCATTCCCGGCGCTGCCACAGTCCCCCGAGATCATGAACATAATCGTCCCGGACATGCTCCAGAATGCTCTGACCGGAGCCATGACCGTCGACCAGGCAGCGGACGACGCGGCCAAGAAGGTCAAAGCCCTGATGGACGGTGGGCTCTAGTCCAAGTCCGACGATCTGACCGGCTGCGGATCGATCGCAGCCGGTTTTGTTCCCAAGGATGAGGGCTCTGCACAGTGACGATCTTGACTGGGAAGGCCGAGGCTCCCCGAAGACTGCCTGATGGGTCCGGTGTGCTGCGAAAGATTTGGGAGCATCGCGCTGACTACGCGTATGTGCTTCCTGCGATCGCCGTGATGCTCATCGTCATAGCCTACCCGATCTACTACACGATCGAGCTGTCGTTCTTCAATACACCGCCTGGCCTGCAGCTCCGGGACAAGATTTTCATCGGCCTCGACAACTACATCGCCATCCTCGCAAGCCCGGTGTTCTGGAAGGTCACCTCGAACACTCTTATCTGGACAGTGGGATCGACCTTCATCTCGTTTGTCCTGGGGTTCGCCAGTGCCCTGGCGCTCCACCGTGACTTTGCCGGCCGCGCCATCCTGCGCGCCGTCCTGATCATTCCATGGGTCATCAGCGCGGTCGCCGCGTCCTATATCTGGAAATGGATCTACCATTCGGACTTTGGGATCATTGGCGCAGTGCTAGTTGGCTTGGGATTGACCGACCGGCCGCCGAATTTCATCGACAGCGTCAGCACAGTGCTGCCCTCGCTGATTGTCGTCAACATTTGGCGAGAATTTCCTTTCGCCATGATCATGATGATGGCTGGCCTGCAAACAGTTCCCGACCAGTTGCTGCGCGCCGCAAAAGTCGACGGAGCCAATGCATGGCAGCGGTTCTGGCACGTCACCTTTCCGCATGTAAGAAACGTTTCGACGGTGACGATCCTTCTCTTGGCAGTAGCCAACTTCAATTCTTTCATCATCCCCTGGATCATGACCGGCGGCGGGCCGTCAAACGCATCGCATATCTGGATCACCCACATTTATGAGCTCGCCTTCGGCCGCCAGCGCTGGGGGGTGGCATCGGCCTATTCGGTGTTGCTGTTTTTGATCCTGATGTCCCTTGGCTACTTCTACGTCCGGGCGCTGAGCGGCAACGAGCAGAAGGACGGGAGTGAATGAGCACGATTGCCGAGACTGCTCATCGAGGCCAGGCGCGTCGCCGTACGCGCATCGATGGATGGCGGTGGGGCGGACGCATCTTCCTTGTGTTCATGCTGCTTTACACCGCATTACCAATGATCTGGATGTTGATCACCTCGATCAAGTCCGGCTTCGCGGCCATGCAATTCCCGCCGCAATGGTGGCCGGACGAACCCACCCTCGCCAGCTACCAGAAGCTGCTCGATCCGCAAAACAGCGTCGGCCAGGACTTCCTGCGCTTCTTCTGGAACAGCCTCTTCGTTTCCACCGCCACGACCATTCTTTCCGTGATCGTGGCAGTTCCTGCGGCCTACGCGTTTTCACGCTTCACCTTCCCGGGCCGGAACTTTCTGTTCTTCGCCGTCTTGCTTCGGAACATGTTCCCGGCAGTGATCTTTCTCGTGCCGCTCTTCATACTCATGCGCGCGATCGGGCTGGTGAACACGCATGGATCGCTCATCCTCACCTACCTCACATTCGGCCTGCCGCTGGCAATCTGGCTCCTCAAGGGCTTCTACGACAACATCCCGGTGCAGCTTGAGCAGGCAGCGCGCATCGACGGCGCAACGCGGTTCCAGGCCTTCGTCTTGATCGTGATGCCGCTCTCGGCGCCAGGGATCATCGCCACGGCGATCTATTCCTTCATCGGCGCGTGGAACGAGTACATCTACGCCTACACCTTCCTGTCCAAGAACGAGCAATTGACACTGCCGGTCGGCATCCAGCGCTTCTTTTCGGAAAATACAACGGACTTTCCGGGACTGATGGCGGCCAGCTTCATGATGAGCGTGCCCGTCGTGGTCCTGTTCCTCGTCCTGCAACGATACTTCGTACGCGCCCTGACGGAAGGCGCAGTCAAGCACTAGGGGAGTTGCCGGTGGCCCACGTGGTCCTCAAAGATCTGGTCAAGACCTATGGCAGCTTCAAAGCTGTCAATGATGTTTCGCTGACGGTCAACGACGGCGAATTCGTTGCGCTCGTCGGCCCTTCAGGCTGCGGCAAGACAACCACACTCAATCTTGTGGCAGGGCTCATCCCCGTCACATCGGGCGACATCGTCATCGGCGACAGGGTGGTCAACGACCTCGACCCCAAGGACCGGGACATCGCAATGGTGTTCCAGAACTACGCCCTCTATCCGCAGAAATCGGTCTACAAAAATTTGGCGTTCCCGCTGCAGATGCGCAAACTGCCAAGGGATGAGATCGACAAGAAGGTCAGGGAAGCAGCGCGAGTGCTCGACATGACGCAGCTGCTCGAGCGCAAGCCACGCGAACTTTCGGGCGGGCAACAGCAGCGCGTGGCGCTGGGGCGAGCCCTCGTTCGCGACCCGGCGGTATTCCTGATGGATGAACCACTCTCCAACCTCGACGCAAAGCTGCGCGTGCAGATGCGGTCGGAGATCAAGCGTTTCCACCAGGACCTCAAGGCGACGATCATCTACGTGACGCACGACCAGCTCGAAGCGGTGACCATGGCCGACAGGATGGCGGTGATGAACGGCGGCTACCTGCAGCAATACGATTCACCGGCGCAGGTCTTTGCCCATCCGGTGAACATGTTCGTCGCCAGCTTCGTCGGTAGCCCGGCGATGAGCCTTGTTCCGCTTGAGGCGTCAACGGCAAGCGGCAACACTGTGTTGACCAGCGCGGAGGGCTGGCGCCTCGAGCTCTCGACAAACAACGCCCAGAAGGTCGCGAGGGCAACAACCAAGAAGGTCGTGCTCGGCGCCCGTCACTCGACGATCAGGCTGCACAAGAGTGCGATGCCCGGAAGCGTTCCCGCCAAGGCCTACACGGTGGAGCCGACCGGAGATGTCACCTTCGTACAGGCTTTACTGTCTGGTGCCATCGTCAATGTCAGCGTGCCGCCCACCATTGCCGTCGCGCCCGATGAACAGATTTGGCTCGAGTTCGATCAGGAGCGGATTCATCTGTTCGACGGCGAAACCGAGATGGCCCTTAAGGCCGACTGAGACGGGGCGGAGCGTATGAAGCGAGGGCGTGGATGACGACTAAGCTCAAAATCACGGCGATCAAGCCCTATCCGGTATGGGTAGGAACGCGCAACCAGATGCTGGTGAAGGTCGAGACCGACAGCGGCATCTTCGGCTGGGGCGAGAGCGGCTTGAGCGGCCGAGAGAAGGCCGTGGCCGGCGCGATCGAGCACTACCGCGAGTTTCTGATCGGCTGCGACCCGATGCAGATTGGGCGGATCTGGCAAGAGATTTATCGCAGCCAATACTTTGAAGGTGGGCGTGTCCTACAGGCGGCGATTTCCGCCATCGACATTGCCCTTCACGACATCAAGGGCAAGGCACTGGGAGTGCCGGCCTATGAACTCCTAGGTGGCAAGCAGCGCGAGCGCATTCCTACCTTTGCCTCGACGGGTGACGAGGCCGAGGGCGATGTTGCCATCGAACGAGCCCGCGAACTACGCGCACAAGGGTGGCAGGCGATCCGCTTCTTCCCCATCGGGCAAAGCAGCAAGGACATCTTTGAGCCGCGGGAGTCGATCGGCACTACCGCAACTATGCTCAATAGGGCGCGAGAGGCGCTGGGCGACGACGTCGTCCTCGGCATCGACTATCATCATCGGCTGTCGGTGGCAGAGGCGGCGAGCTTCTGTAACAAGCTCGGCCGTGGCGTGCTTGATTTCCTCGAGGAGCCGATACGAGACGAGACACCCGAGGCCTACGAATCCCTGCGCACGATGACCGACATCCCGTTCGCCATCGGCGAGGAATTTGCCAGCAAGTGGCAATTCCTGCCCTATATCGAGCGCGGCATCCATCAGTTCAACCGGCTCGATGTCTGCAATGTTGGCGGGCTCACCGAAGCGATGAAAGTCGCGGGTTGGAGCGAGGCACACTATGTCGACCTGATGCCGCACAATCCCCTCGGCCCAATCTGCACGGCCGCGACCATCCATCTCGCCGCCGGGGTGCCGAATTTCGCTTGGCTCGAGACCAGGGCGCCCGAAGCAAAGCTCGGCTTCGATAATTCCGACTTCTTCCCCGTGCAACCACGGCTCGACGGTCCCGACTATCCGGTCAGCGATCTGCCCGGGCTCGGCGTCGAGGTCAACGAAGAGGCGGTCAAGGCGGAGAGCTTTCGTTTCTGGGAAGCGCCTCACCTGAAGCGCCGCGACGGTTCTGTCACAAACTGGTAGTTTCATCCACGGAGCCTAAAATGACCCATACACCTGACATCACGCGACCGCCCAAAGAGCTTATCGATGCACTGAGGGAAATCGGCGCCGCGACGGTTTCCGGCACGCTTGGCCACATGGGCTTCCGCAATCCGCACATGGTCGGTCCCGTGCCGCAGAATCGCGGGAAGTCGATTGTCGGGCCGGCCCTGACGCTTCAATTCATGCCGCAGCGGCCGGACCTCTTCACCGAGGGAGAATATGCAGATCCGGAGACGCAGTTGCACCGCCATGTGCTTTATCACGTGCAGGAGGGCGATGTGGTCGTGGTCGACGCACGCGGCGACATGAGCTCGGGCGTCTTCGGCGATATGATGTCGACGTATTTCAAAGGCAGAGGCGGCGCTGGCATCGTGATCGATGGGTGCATGCGCGATCGACCCAATGTCGAGAAGCTAGATCTCCCTCTATGGCTGCGCGGCTGGACGCCCAACTATCATGTGCAGACCGGAATCTATCCCAACGCCGTCAACGTTCCGATTGCCTGCGGCGGTGTCACGGTGATCCCCGGAGACATCATCGTCGCCGACGATGACGGGGTGGTGGTGCTTCCAGTCGCAATGGCCTCGAAGGTAATCGAAGAATCGCAAAAGCATCACGATTGGGAGGAGTTCTCGCGAGTGAAGCTTATGGCGGGCGGGTCGTTGCAGCGCTACTATCCGCTGCATGACGATGCCCGCGGAGAGTACGAAGAGTGGCGCAAAACAAACCGCTCGGGAACAACTTAGCCAATGGATTACCCCAGGCGGGCGGCGAACTTTCTGGGGTATCACCGGCGTCTACACAAGAAGCACGGAGTCGAATTTCGCCGTCGGCGCCCGCTTTTCGATCTGGCAGCCGGGATCCAGCCGCCGAGGCTCGCCGAATGTCATGCCGGCAGCTTTGGGCCGAACGTTGCATGACGACGTCGGGTCTTCGGAAATAGTGGACGTTCAGGCAGTCCGGACCGCCCCGCGCAATAGCTGCGGCGTCGGTGCATTGGTTCCAAGGTTGATCCCGACCCCGGACCAGCCGACCCGCGCGTTCACGTCGGCCTTATCTTCGGTCAGCCCTGCCGTGACCAAGGGAACACCAAAGCTCATCGCCCTCCCTGTGACAGCCATCACCTCGTGACGTTCGGCCATCAGGATGCGCGCGATTCCGAGCATTGGATTGACATGGCCCGGCGCTGGCGTCGTGGCAATAACGATTTTCATATGATCCTGGTCCTCGGGTTTGAGTGCAGCCACGGCTACTTTGTTTCGAAAGCAGTCCAGCTGACAGGTGCAGGCACCGCTGGCGCGACGGTGCTAAGCGATGGGCGTTTATTAGGCTGCAAAGCCCCGGTCTCAGCCGGCAACATTGAGAACGACCACCTCGGGATGGCTGCCTTCCGGCGCCGACGCCAACGGTCGTTATTGTCGAGGCTGGTGCTGTCGCGGAATTCAGGTAGCCGGTCGGTTCGAACCGCCCATGTGCCCGAATAGGTCGGCCGGATCTGGTGATAGTTGGCCAGGGCCGAGCTCCGGCAAGTGTTTTGCTACTGACAAGCGTCACAAATTGCCGCCAGATGGGCGCCGTCCGTACCACAGCAGCCGCCGACGATGCTAAGGGACGGTATCGATTTCCGCAGCGCACGGTAGCGCGCGCCAAGGTCGATCGGATCGCCTTCGTCCAATTCGATCGCCTGGTCCAATTCCGCATGGCTCTTCGAGGAGGCATTAGCGCAGAATCCGCGCAAACGGCGCATCCATGGCGCGCCCGCATCCAGTCCCGGCTGCAAGTGGATTGGATGCGTACAGTTGACCATATAGTAGGCGGGCGCTCCATTGGTCGCCGCGTCGACATGCTCGATCGCCGCGCCCAGATTCCAGCCCGACGGCAAGCGGCCGTCCGTTTCGAGGGTAAACGAGATTGCGCACGGCATGTCGTTCACCGCAGCTGCACGTGCAATGCCCACTGCCTCTTCCGGCGCGGTCAGAGTGTATGCCGTGACGATGTCGGCCTCGCCTCGAGCAAAGCATTCGATCTGGGCATGGTGGTAGTCTTCCGCTTCCGTTGCGGTGATGCGTTCAGCGACGTAACCGTCGCCGCGTGGTCATCCTATGGCTCCGTTGATAACGATCGGTGAACGCTCCGTTTCGAACTCGTCGCGCAGTGCCATCAGCAATGCCACCGACCGGTCGTTGGCCGCGAGCAGCCTGTCGCGGTCGTAGCCGAGCTTTTCTCCCCAATCCGAGTTTGCACGCCACGTGGCGGTTTCGAGGATTATGCCGTGGCCGTAATGCACGGCAACGTCGATATATTCGCGGTAGCAGCGTTCGAGTTCTTCAATTCCGGCCTGATCGAAAAGAAGTGTAAATGTGGCACTGTATGGCAAATCGATATTTCTCTTATAGGATAGCGTTGTGTTCATGCTGGCGTTTGTCAGGAATATTCCGGCATTCAACTGCGGCAACATACTGCGATATTTTGACATCTGCTGTACCTACGGCTCCTACGATCCCCGAGCTTTTGAAGTGGGCTGGGTCGTCGTCGACCGCCTTAAAGCTCAAAGCTGTTATCTCGCCGACGCCTGGAACACCCATGAACCGAAGGCGCGATGCGGCTCCGCAATGTGGTTGCGGTGAACTGACCCGGTCGCGCGATGGCGCTACAACCAATTCACCACGGAAGAGAGTCGGACTGCCGTCCCTTCTTGCCATTCTCTGGCGCACTTCTAAAACGTCTACTGTATTAGATCCTCGATGCCATCGCCAAATAGCAGCGCGCGGGTCGCAGCGGTGACGTCGTCCTTGCGCATCAGGCTTTCACCGACGAGGAAAGTGGTGATCCCGGACATTTCCAGACGCTTGCAATCCGGGTTGGTGAAGATGCCGCTTTCGCCGACGAGCAAGCGGCCGTCGGGCACCATGGCGGCGAGTTTCTCGCTGGTCGCAAGGTTGACTTCGAACGTTCGCAGATTGCGGTTGTTGACGCCAATCAGCGGTGAGGAGAGTTTCAGCGCCCGCTCCATCTCTTCGACGTCGTGAACTTCCACGAGGACATCCATGCCGAGGCCGAAGGCCTCATCCTGCAGACGTTCGGCGTCGTCATCGGACAGCGAAGCCATGATCAACAGGATGCAGTCCGCACCCCACGCACGAGCCTCGTGCACCTGATAGGTCTCGAACATGAAGTCCTTGCGCAGCGCCGGCAAGGCACAGGCAGCACGGGCAGCGGTCAGGAATTCCGGCGCCCCCTGAAAGCTCGGCCTGTCGGTGAGCACCGACAGGCAAGCCGCCCCGCCGAGTTCATACGCCTTGGCCAGCGCTGGCGGATCAAAATCGGGACGGATCAGGCCTTTCGACGGGCTTGCCTTCTTGATCTCGGCAATCAGTCCAAACAGACCCGCATCTTTCCGGACGGATAATGCCTTGTGAAAGCCGCGCGGCGCCGACTGTCCGGCTTGCATTGCCCTCAAATCTGCCAGCGAAACCTCGGCCTTGGCGGCCGCGATTTCCTCGCGCTTGTATGCTTCAATTTTCGTGAGGATATCGGCCATCATCCATTCCTATTCGCTTCCCCGGCTTGGAAGCGATCTGAATGGCAGCAGCTTGTTGCACTCGAGTTTCGAATCCAACGAATTCCGTTTCGGATGAAATATTGCGGCGTGATGGCATCAACGCTCTCTCTAACATGTTGGCGCCATGGATCGGCGGCTCGGCATGAACCCGACCGCCACCTTCCGACTGCCGCATACGGGGCACCGTAGACGATCCGACAGCATTCATAAGGGGAAGTCTCGGCCGCGAGTGGCGACAAGGGTCACGATATCCAATCGTGGACTTTAGAACTGCCTTTTGTGCGTCGCCCTTTGCTACGATTGTAGTCAAGTCTCAAAAATCAGTAACCGCAGGGCTTCCATTTGCAAGCTTCCTAACGAGGGTTCGTTGATCAGGTGTGCTTCCCCACGAGTTCTGCGTAGTCGGAAAAGGTGAACTTCTTTCCGCGCTCCGACGCTTCGTTGCCAAGGAGGAGAACGCCGATCGAAAAAACCATGTCCGCGCGGTTCGAACTCGAAGCTCATGATCGTTGTCCTGTGCGACGGCGCGTTCCATCTCCCGTTATTACGCCTTTCAGTGATCAGCGCGCGGAATGCTCTAGGTCGCAAAGTGGGGAGGATGTGGATAAGCCGCCTCGCCCGCATTCCGCTGCACAAGCAGATGCTCGTTTACCAACGGCCCGATGAATCAACCAAGTGTGATTGTCAAAGCATCGCCCAGGATTTGATTGCGAAGCGCTATCTATTACATTTGTAACTATCGCCTCGGTTTTCGAAACAACCCTGCAATGGAACGCCAATAGCCGACGGAATTCGATCGCCGTTGTACGCGATTTCGTGCTTGTGACTTACGAAGGTGGACGCTTGAAACATGTCCTGGTGATTGACGATGACAGCACCATCCGTCAGCTGTTAATTGACTATCTCTCGCAACATGCGCTTAAAGTCAGTGCCGTCAGCGACAGCCACCAGATGACGCGCGTCCTTGCAACTGAGATCATTGATCTGGTCATCGTCGACCTGAACCTAGGCCATGAAGACGGGCTGGAAATCGTTCGCAATCTCGCGACCAAATCCGATGCACCGATCATCATCATTAGCGGCGATCGGCTGGAGGAGGCAGACAAGGTCGTCGGCTTGGAACTTGGGGCGACGGACTACATCGTCAAACCGTTCGGTATGCGCGAACTATTGGCTCGCGTGCGAGCGGCGTTGCGGGAAAGGCCCGTCAAGACGGTTGCGCAAGATCGAAAGTCCTATTTGTTCAATGGCTGGCGCCTCAATCTGAAGCTCCGCAGGCTCGTTTCAGAGACAAAGGAAGAAATCAAGCTGACGGTCGGGGAATTCAATCTTCTGGTGGCTTTCCTTAATGCTCCCCGACAGATCCTGTCACGAGAACAACTGATAGCCAACAGCCGGGTGCACGAGGAGGAAGTGTTTGACCGCAGTATCGACGTTCTGATCCTCCGACTTCGGCGCAAACTCGAAAGCGATGCGTCCAATCCCACCCTCATCAAAACAGAGCGTGGCGTCGGCTATTTCTTCGATGCTGAGGTGGATATTGACCACAGCAGAAGAAATGTCTCCTGATGACGATGATCCGTTCGAGCTTCATGGCTGCCAAGACTGCCACTGGGCGCTTGTCGGCTTTTTCAGCGGTATGGCTGCTTATGGTGCTGAGCGTAGCTGCCGCCGCGACCGTGGCATTGGCAAGCGGTCGCAGTCAGCAAGACCCGATCACGCCCCTTGAGGCTACCCCAGATCTTGATCCGGCCAAGGTCGCACTTGGCAAGCAACTGTTCAACGATCCGATTCTTTCAGGCAAAGGTAAATTGGCGTGTTCGTCCTGCCATGATCTTAACACCGGTGGCACTGTGAACCTGAAACGGACTGTTGGGTACGATGGCAAGATGCATCGGTTTAACGCACCGACTATTTTCAATGTCGCAAACAATTATCGTCTCGGCTGGCGAGGTAACTTCACATCGCTCGCAGCACAGAACGATGCAGTGCTTCTCGATCCGAACCTAATGGCAAGTCAATGGGGATCGTTGGTCGCTAAATTGCAGGCCTCCACCGTCTACGGCGCCCAATTCCAACAAATCTATAATCGCGATATTGAAAGAAATGATGTGCTCGACGCCCTTGTAACATTCGAACGCTCGCTTTCGACACCGAATTCGCGGTTCGATCAATATCTGCGCGGCGAAAGCAAGGCGATTTCTTCGCAAGAGAAAAAGGGTTACGAGCTTTTCAGCAGCTACGGATGCGTGTCTTGTCACCAAGGTTCGAATGTCGGTGGGAACCTATTTGAGAAATTTGGGATTTTTGGCGACTTCGGGCCGAACACCTCGCCTGATAACGACGGCAATTTCGGGCGATGGACCATAACGCACGACGACAAAGACAAGGGCGTCTTCCGGGTTCCAAGTCTGAGGAATGTCGAAGTGACATCTCCCTATTTTCACGACGGACGTGTTGCGTCCTTGCCGGAAGCTGTGGCGATCATGTCTCGCACGCAACTCGGTCAGGTCCTGTCCCAGTATGACGTCGATGCGATCGTTGCATTTTTGAAAACCCTGACAGGCGAATACAACGGTCGCTTGCTTGATGCCTCCTCACCATCTCGCCCGCAATAAGTGCGAGCGCGGTGTTGGAACCAGTTTATGCAGGCATTCGGCGCGCCATGCGTATCTGGTGCTGGTTCACTCTCTATGAATAGCCCAATAAGCTCTAGCCCCTACGGTCCCAGTCTCCCAGCCACTATATAGACGGATCTCGCAAGCTCCCAGGCAATGGTCGCCAGTCCCATTGCGAAGCTTAGACATAAGGCAATTGGATGGTCGCGGTCGCAAAGCATCACCTCCAGAGGATCGCTGGGAAGCCTTGGGCCATCGTGGTTGCGATACTCTGTGCAATCCTATTTGCACTTTTGGCAGCCGGGCGGGGTCCCGAAAAAGAAACGCACGAAGCCGTACTTGCCGCGTTTCGTCTGATCGACTTGAACAATTCGGCACTTCAACGGGATGTCTTGCAAACACGGGCCGGGTTGCTCAATAACTACGATCCGCTCGACGCCTCTATGGGCGGTTTGCATGATATGCTTGGGCGATTGAAATCGCTTTTTAGGAAAACGAACCTTAACGATAACGAGAAGCTGGCGGCTCTTCTTGAGCAACTGTCCGCATCAATCGACAGAAACGAGGCACTTGTCGAACAATTTAAGACGAAGAACGCACTTCTGCATAACTCTCTCAGCATCTTCAGTAAAATTCTCACCGACATATATGAACGTCCTTCGTCCGACTTGCGGGGATTGCCCGCGAATCTCGATGAATTAGGCAATTCGATGCTGCGTTTTTCGGGCGATCCCGACGCGGATCTTGCGCGACGCATCAGCATCCTGCTGCATTCAACATCGTTGGCAAATTCGACCGATAGCGTGCTCGTCTCGCGACTGACAACATTGACAGTGCATGGCCACATGATTTTGATGACCTTGCCGTCGGTGAATAATATCGTTGCCGATATTCAAACGTCGGACGCTCCGCAGCGCGCTCAAGATCTACAAACCGAATATCTTGAGGCTTACAGTGCGATCAACCTACGCGCCACGTGGAGCAGAATTTTTCTCGGAACAATTTCGATCATCCTCTGCATCTACATTCTGTTCCTTGTGTATCGGCTCCGTCTGCAAACGGATCGTTTGACACGCCGGCTCGACTTCGAGGATGTCATGAGCCAAATAAAAAATAGGTTCGACAACGACCCCTCGCCCGATTGCG
The DNA here is from genome assembly GCF_056755095.1 of Rhizobium sp. SVR5-9E. Taxonomy (NCBI): domain Bacteria; kingdom Pseudomonadati; phylum Pseudomonadota; class Alphaproteobacteria; order Hyphomicrobiales; family Rhizobiaceae; genus Rhizobium; species Rhizobium sp. SVR5-9E. Next base: position 21,792 of record NZ_JBNDHS010000066.1, read on the forward strand.
TTGCGGCTATCCACGATACGCTGGACCTCCTCGCGGAGTTTTTCGACGCCACGCGCCACGAACTGATGATCTCCAATGTCGAGACGGGACTGGTACAGGAAGTCTATGAGAGCCATACCAGCGGAACTGCCTTTTCGAAGACGCTCATGTCGGATTTCCTGGACGATCTACGCCGAAATAATGTGGCGCAACAGACGCCTCGTCCGCGCTTTTTCTACCGAAATTTGCAAAGCCGCGACGAACTTGCATTTACGCGAAACGCAATGAGCGCAGGTGTTGCGGTTGGAATGCAAATTTCTGCGCGCTATGCCGCGATGATTATCTTCGAATACAAGGAGTCGCGGCCGAAAGCGGGCAGTGATGAGGTGGAATTGTTGCAATCCGCCATCGACCTTCTTATTCAGTGTGTCGACCGAATTCGCAAGCGGCACGAAAGAGACATCCTTGAGCATCGCCTGGAGCATGCGGAGAGGCTCCAGGCCGTGGGCACTTTGGCGGGAGGAATCGCCCACGAATTCAATAACATACTTAGCTCTATGCTTGGGTATGGCGAGATGGCATTACAGATTCTGCGGCGGCCGTCGCCGACCAGGCACTACGTCAACGAGATCGTCTCGGCCGGTGAGCGGGCGAGGCTGATCATCGACCAGATACTGACATTGAGCCGCAAGCGTGAACGCAGCAGCAGGCCTTTCGATATGGTTGAGGCCGTCTCAGACATTCTACACCTTTTGAAAATATCCCTTCCGGAAGCCCTGGAACTATCGCACCACCTTGCGGACCGCCCGACGGTTGTCCTCGGCAACCCGATAGAGATCCAGCAGATCCTTATGAACCTCTGCAAAAATGCCTCGGAGGCGTCGCCCGATGGTGGGAAAATCGACATCGAGGTGTCGCCTGTCATAACCCGGTCCACACGACCACTTTCACACGGCATATTACCATCCGGCGGCTATATTCGCGTCAGCGTCACCGACCAGGGCGAAGGCATACCGGATTCCATTTTGCCGCATATCTTTGAACCGTTCTTTTCGACGAAGTCTCATGCCGGCGGCACCGGTCTCGGCCTTGCGGCCGTTCACGGAAACGTGGCGGCGCTTGCAGGGTATATCAATGTCGACAGCGCTGTTGGGCGAGGAACGCGCTTCGATCTGTTCTTTCCGATATGCCACCAAGCTCCTATCCCCCTGCGGCAATTCTTTCATGAAGAAAAGGTGCCCTATGGCAACGGTCAGACGGTCATCATTCTCGAGAAGCAGCAGCGACTCCTGATGATGCACGAGGAGAAACTTGCTGCTCTCGGGTACGAGCCCGTGGGATTTGTTGAGCTAAGTGGGGTTTTGGATTGGCTGAAATCGAATGACCGGCGTCCCGATCTCGTTGTTCTCGACGTTGCCTCGCTCAAAAGTACTGTAACTCTATCACAACTGGACTCGGATTTGAGCGACATTCCCTATCTCCTCATCAGCGATCGATACCGGACCGGACCGCTGAGCGAGCAGAACCTCAAACGATTAGGCGCGCTGAAAAAGCCGCTCAACTCCAAGAGCTTGGCGGACGCCATTCGCAGAAGAATCGATGCCGGTGCCGACGCACAACGACGCCGGGCCGGAAGCAGGGCCATTGGAGGATGACGCGATCTCGCGGCCTCTTTTTCCAAAGCTCAACTACGAGCCGGCCAAGCCGCTCAAATATCTCCCGCCGTTTCATTTGTAACGGAATTCTGCTCGTTTAAAGCGAGGGAGTAGCTTTCGCACGATAGCCGGCAATTCTAGCGTTATGAGAAGATAGCGAGGGCGGAGTTCTGCGCCCAAGATTTCAAAGGATGGATTTGTGTGCGTGTCTTAATGAGAAGAAGTAGGCCGCGGCACCTGTGCTCGCAGGATTATCTGCTCCTCGGAATAGCGGCTCTGGGTGGCGCGCTGGAATTTTACGATTTCATTATTTTTGTTTTCTTCGCGGTCGTAATCGGCAAGCTCTTTTTCCCGCCGGGCGTGCCGGAGTGGCTGTTGACGATTCAGGTCTTTGGGATCTTCGGTACGGGCTATCTTGTGCGCCCGCTCGGTGGGATCATACTCGCCCATTTCGGCGATCTCTTTGGACGTAAACGCATTTTCGCATTTTCAATATTGCTCATGGCGCTCTCTACTCTCGGAATGGCGTCTCTTCCGGTATACGCATCGATCGGAGTTGCCGCGCCGGTGCTGCTCGTGATCACGCGTATTCTGCAGGGGGCGGCGATCGGAGGTGAAATCCCGGGAGCGTGGACTTTCGTCGCCGAACACGTTCCCTCCCGCCAGGTTGGATTTGGCTGCGGCGTTCTCTGTGCCGGCCTTACTTTAGGAATTCTGCTGGGAGTCTTCGTAGCCGCTCTGATCAATGAGCTCTTCACGCCGATCGATGTTGCCGCCTTTGCATGGCGTATTCCCTTCTTCATCGGGGCGGTTTTTGGGCTCATTGCGGTGTATCTACGTCGCTGGCTGCGGGAAACGCCCGTATTCTCCGAAATGGAGAAGAGCCATCGTCTTGTTCCGGAGCTTCCGCTCAAGGTGGTCTTGCGTGACTACCCGCACAGCATTGCCGTCTCTTTGCTGCTGACGTGGTTTCTTTCTGCCGGCGTCGTCGTCACAACATTGATGACTGCGACCTTCTTGCAGCAACTCTACGGATACACAGCACAACAATCTCTTCTCGCGACTGGTTTCGGCGCGCTTTTCCTTATCTTCGGCTCTGCCGCTGCCGGTGCGATTGTGGACAGAGTAGGCTCTAGAGGATTTTTTGTCGCGGGAAGCATATTCTTTGGCGCCGCAACATTCACCTTCTATAGTTTCGCGGCCGTGTCACTGCCGATTGCCCTTGCCCTTTACGCACTTATGGGACTGTCGGTCGGTGTGGTAGGCGCCGTTCCTTACGCAATGGTGCGGGCCTTTCCCGCGTGTGTACGTTTCACAGGCGTTTCTTTTTCCTATAATTTATCTTACGCCGTCTTCGGCGGCTTGACACCCGCGGCTGTGAGCTTGTTGCTGCCGCTTAATCCAATGGCGCCTGCATATTATCTTCTCTTCATCGCGGCTCTGGCGCTTGGTATCGGACTCTATCTTTGCAAGAATGGTGACGGGCTGGAGTTTCCCGCAGGTATTGAAGAGCGCGCGGCACTTGCATGTCAGCAATAGGGTTCCAACGACAGCTTGCGCAGGAAGGGCAGTCGATTTGCAAACCATGCCGTTCCCAGATCTGGCTGGGAATTTAGGAGCCTGGTTAGGCTTTGATTGCGACTGACGGGGAATGGTCGTGTTTGCAACTTAGGCGACGGCATCAGCAATAGGGGAAGAAATCTTCGGATGTTGCCGACGGAACTCCTCTCTTGGGGAGATAAAAGTCCGTAAGGCCTATGTCGCGCTGAAGGTGTGGCGTTAATCCATCAATTCTTCGCGGTTTAGAACGGAAGAAATATTCCACGATCCGGCGAGGGGTAGTCCGGAAAACCCGGCTGCGTGACTTCGACTGTCCGTCATTGGCACGCGCAATTGGTGGGTGAGTGTTGAATGGTCGAGTGGCGTTGACAGGATTCGCCATGGGTGCCTCCTTGAAAAGCTACCCAAGTGTTGCCGCTCGATGTTCTAAGATTGTTTCAGAGCCGGCCTTTTCGGCTACTTTTGTAGCGTCAAGATTTCTATTTGGTATCGAAATAGATGGACGTACAGCTCCCGTTTCATCCGAAATATAATGTCTATTTATTGTAATTAGTGGGTAATTCTCAAAGATAATTCTCCGAATGCTAAATCGGAGGCCCAGAATGTCCTATAAAAATGTGAGCACTGGCGGTGATGATGTAAAGCGGATGCTTTACCCACGCCTCGTGGCAGTCAATGGTTCTTTGTTGGTGTCTCCGAATCCAGCGGATCAGCCAGCCGTAACTCAGCCAGTTGTGCTTGCGCAACGACATGATAGCGCGGCATCATTGTTACTGCGCATCATTTTCGATGGGCTGGTTCTCGCTGGGATGTCAATGTATCCAGAACTGGCCGCTCTATATGCCGACGATATGGAATAACAAGCGGTTGGTGCCGATCAGCAGATTTCGCCCGGCCTTGGTGGCTGAAATGTTTGTGGTCTGCCTCCTAGAGCAATTTCAGGAAAAGTGCGAAGCGGTTTTCCCCGGCGGGAATTACGAAAAAGCAAAGAGATAGAGCGGTTCTGCGATTCCGTGAAAAGCTGAACCGCGCTAATGCCGCTTTGCGCCGCGGAAGCCCATCGGCAATCGCAGGCATCCCGCAGAGACCGGTTCGGCCGATCCAAGCCAAACGAGCCTTGGGAAAAGACAACCGAAACCCATGGAAAGGATGTCAATCGCAGCCTGGATTGTCTGTCGCGATGAATTCAACACGACTTCGATCGGGTTAACCGGTAATGTCGCAAGCACTCGCGTCGATTCCGGCTTCTGCCTGCCGAGTAATATCAGCGTGTAGCAAGAACTATGCCGCGTTGGTTCTGTCCGATTCGACGTAGGGCGCCTTCTGGCGCATGCTGCTTTTGAACTGCGAGAGAATTGTTATCGTTCTTGTAAAGGGCATTGAAATACCTTCAAGATCTCCCAGCTCCATAACGGCGTTGCAAATTGCCGCCAACTCAAGTGGCAGGCCCTTTTCGTAATCCTGAAGCATCGAAGTCTTAAAATCGCCCATGCTGGCGCCCATCGCGAGAAGCGAGCTGGGATCGAGCTCCAATCGCGCGCCAAACGAAGCAGCGACCAACAAGCCTTCATCGACCAGCTTTCGGCTTACGATGGACAAAGACGGATCACCACAAACATCACGTAACGTGGCGCCGGTGACAACCGAAAGCGGATTGCTACACAAGTTGGCAACGACCTTCGTCCACAGGGCATCACGTATCCTTTCCGTGACGCGCGTGGCTATCCCACTTTCAGCCAACAGAGCTGCAAGCCAGTCCGTTCTATCGCTGCGACGATGGTCTATCTCTCCTATGACGCAACGGAGAGGGTTTCTGGTACGGGCAACGCCGGGCGCAAGTCTTTCCGCAGTGATTGTCGTAACGGCGCCAATTACACGCTGCTCCGGCAGCAATCGCTTGAGGCGCTGACGAGGGTCGACAGCCAGAACGGTGCGGCCGGCGTGACGCCCTTCAACCCCCTGGAAATACCACCATGGAATGCCGTTAACGAACGGAACGACGAGCGTCTCAGGATGAATGAGGGGTTGTACGGCCTCGGCCAGGGATTCAAGGTCTTGCGCCTTGGCGCAAAGAAAAAGCACATCCGCGCTCTGAAGCTCGTCGGCGGTGCCGACGGTGACATGAGCCCGATGTTCTCCTTCGGCGTCCATAAGAGACAAGCCATTTTTCTTGATAGCAACGAGGCTTTCACCTCGGGCAAGAACACTGACGGAATGCCCGCTTATTGACAGCCGTGTCGCGAGCGTGATGCCGATTGCACCGGGACCGGCAACACAGATGCGAAGCCCTTTCGCTGCCTTATGAATCGATAATTCGGGTACGATCTCATGCATCCTGGTCTCCTTCTACGATCCAAGGCGAACTGTTGTTTCGGCTCGGTCACTGCACCACGCGTCAGGAACGCTCCTTTTGATCGTGAAACGGAAGATATGCGCATCAGGAAACGGTCTCCCGGCGCCACCTCCGACCGATCATTCCGGCCAGCAAGGGTGAATTTTCTGTTCCGTAACATTTGTCTCCCTATTCGGGAGAAGCGCACGTCTCGGAGAGCCGCCCATGTCTATCGGACACCATGGAGACGGCGCTGCCGCGATGGCTAAGCCGATTAGGTTACAGGCAAGTTGCGATCGCCCGTCGGATGGTTGCAGCTGTAACGTTGGCAGGGAATATTGAATGGATAGTGACGGGCCGCATAGCTAGGTGGTCGAAAAGAGGTTCGTGTTTTGTGGAAGCGGTTCGACCGATCGAACAAGGCGGGCGTATTCGAGCTCTTCTTCGACCACCTCGCATCCCTCTCGGGGCGCATCCGGTACAGATGTTCGACAGTGCCATCGTCCCGCGCCCATGTTTCGGCAGCGGGCGCAAAGGGGGCAGAACGACAAGGCGCTTGGCGTTCGCGCGGGGAGCTTCCTTCGTTGCTCTCGTCGCCGGCCTCATCTTGGTCAAATCCGTCCACGCAGCCGTACTCGCGGCACTGCGCCGGCTACATTCGAAACCAACCTAATCGATTTTTGACATGAACATGTAACGACGCCGAAACAGGTTTCGCGGATTCACTCGTACTGTGGAGAAGATGATGCGCTATCCCCAGCTTAAACGTCGCGACGGCGCCGTAGTCAATACCGCGGCAATCGCTGCATTCCGAGAGGGCTTCGCGGGGCAGGTGATCCTGCCGCAGGATGACGCCTACGACGCCGCGCGGCAGATCTGGAACGCCAGCATCGACAAGCGCCCGGGGCTGATCGCGCGCTGCGCCGGTACGACCGACGTGGTCCGAGCCGTCAAGTTCGCGCGGGCGAACGACCTGCTGGTCGCGATCCGCAGCGGCGGCCACAACGTCGCCGGCCGCGCCCTGTGCGACGACGGCATCGTCATCGACCTGTCAACCATGACCGGAGTCTTCGTCGACACGCGGCAGCGCACGGTACGGGTGCGCGGCGGCAGCACCCTGGGCGAGCTGGACCGCGAGACCCAGTTGCATGGCCTAGCGGTCCCTGTCGGCGTCGTCTCCCGGACCGGCGTTGCGGGGCTGGCGCTCGGCGGCGGCGTCGGCTGGCTGGTGCGCAAGCACGGCCTGACCTGCGACAACCTTCTGTCCTGCGAGGTCGTCACGGCGAAGGGAGAGGTGATCACCGCCGATGCCGAGTGCCATCCGGACCTGTTTTGGGGCCTGCGCGGCGGCGGTGGCAATTTCGGCATCGTCACCTCTCTGCTGTTCCGGGCGCATCCGGTGACAACGGTCCTGAGCGGCGTCGTGCTTTATCCGCGCGATGTCGCCGCGGCGCTCTTCCGGCACTATCGGGATTTCATGGCGACGGCGCCGGAGGAGCTCACGGCCTATGCGGGGCTGATCTCGACTCCGGAAGGCGCGCCGGTCGCGGCCGTGATCCTGTGCTACAGCGGCGATATCACGGAGGGCGAGCGGATAGTGCAGCCTTTGCGCAGCTTCGGCACGCCGCTGATGGATGCCGTGCAGCCGATGCCCTTCGGAGCGATGCAGGCGCTGTTCGATGCCTCCATCCTCGACAACACCTTCAATTATTGGAAGTCGACCTTCCTGACCGAGCTGAGCGATGAGGCCATCGGACTGATCGTAGACCATGGCAACCGCATCGAATCGCCGAAGTCCGCCACCATGATCGAATTCTACGGCGGGGCCGCCAGCCGGGTCGGCCCCACCAACACCGCCTTCGGCCAGCGCCAGGCGCAGTTCAACATCGGCATCAACGCGCAATGGACGGACCCCACCGATCGTGACCGGCATACCGGCTGGGCGCGAACCATGTGGGATGCGCTGCGTCCCTACTCCAGCGGCGGCTACTTCCTGAACTTCCTCGGCGACGAGCCGGCGAGCACGATTCGCGCCGCGTTCGGCCCGAACTATAAGCGCTTGGCGAGACTGAAGGCCGAATACGATCCAACCAATTTCTTCAGCCTCAATCAGAACGTCCTACCAGCAACTGATCCTCGGCAGCAGCTGTTGGCCTGTGAATAACCATCGCGTTAGACGTTGCAAGCTTCCCACAAATACGCCCCGCGAAGGTCCAATAGCACCGCTTATCATCGCTCCGCACGTTCTCCAAATGAACCCGGCCTCTCGGAGCAGCGCTCTACAGGGACCGCGCTCGGATCGAGCAGGCTATTGGAAAGGTCAAGCGGTTCAAACGCATCGCCTGCGCGGCGAAAAGACCATGCGAAACTTCTTCGCCTTCATTGCTCTCGCCGCCGGCTTCCCTTGGGTCAAATCCGTCTACACGGCCCACCTGGAGGTTGACGGCGTTCAATAGCCCATCGCCGTCATGTGGACGCCGCGAGTTCAACAATCGCCGCTCGTTTCTTCAGCCAGCGAAGAACACGAATCCCTCCTGGTCCATCCACTGAAGAAGCCGCTCGCTTCTCGTCTTGATGAGGATGTCACCGAGCTCAGCGTCGCCAATCGCGATCAATGCGGCCTTCCTCGGCCTTATGAAAATATTCGGAGCGGACAAGCTAGCCTTTCAGCGGCCGCAGCAAGATCACGCACGCTACACCGGTCAGAGGCAGTGTTGAAACGAGATGTGCGCACAGACGTGGATCCAAGGAAAATTGGAGCCACACGGCGAACCCAAGTGCCGGCACAGCCACGATACTCATCGCAAAGAACGCCGGCCCGTCGGCGGATCCCCCGATCCGCTTTCGACAATGTGTGAATCTGATAGCCTATTGGGGAGAAGGGGAGTCGCGGCCTCTCTCGCGCCTCACACTGATATCTGTCAGTCCCTTCGTGAGAGGTCCAGCTTGCCACTAAAGTCCGTCCTCATTCGATGTTCTGCATATGTCTCTGAAGAAGTTTCACTCGAGAGGCGATCATTCGTGGTATCTTCTGTCATGAATTGATAGCCTCGGTTTGCAATGGTGGCGTCGGCAGCAAGCATGGAATCGACCCGGAACTGCTTTGTATGCCGGGGCTTTGCCAGAAGGTGCCAGACGGCTGTGGCGACATTTGTTTGATGCCGGTGATCTATCATTAGCAATGGAGCGTTCATGAAAACTTTTCGGGAAATCCTTCAGAAGGCCGAAGCCGATGGTGTGGCGATCGGGCATTTCAATGTCTCCGACTTCACGCTCGTCAAGGCGGTCTTCGGCGCCGCCCAGGAGGTCAAGGTACCTGTCATCATCGGTGCGTCGGAAGGGGAGCGGAAATTTTTCGGGACGAGGGAGCTTGCCGCTGTGGTGAAAAGCCTCAGGGAAGAGTTCGACTGGCCGATATATCTCAATGCCGATCACACGCATTCGCTGGAGAGCGCGCTGGAGGCGGCGAAGGCCGGGTTCGATTCCGTCGTCTTCGATCTCTCCGCCCTACCGGTCGAAGAGAATATCAGGAGGACGAGAAAGGCGATCGAGGAGCTGAAGTCCATAAACCCGGCGATCCTGATCGAGGGAGAGATCGGCGATATCGGAACGGGGTCGGAAATTCACGAGCGAATCAACACGCACGACCCGATCCTGACGACGCCGGCGGAAGCGAGGCAATTCGTCGAGGCGACGGGGATTGATGTTCTCGCGCCGGCAGTCGGCAACGCCCATGGCATGGTGCAGAGCATGGTGGAGGGCGAAACCAAGAAGCATCTGAGGATCGACCGCATCCGGGAAATCAAGGCGGCGACCGAAGTCTTCCTGACGCTGCATGGCGGATCGGGGACGGCGGATGCCGACCTGAAGCAGTCGATCGATGCCGGCATCAACATCGTGCATATCAACACGGAGCTGCGCATCGCCTGGCGGCGCGGCCTCGAGGAAGGGCTGGCGAAGGAGAAGTCCGAAGTGGTCCCCTACAAGATCTTGCCGGTTGCGGTTTCCTCGGTGCAGGAGGTCGTGCGGTCGAGGCTGAAGCTCTTCAATAAGATGCCGTAGGGGCCTTGGCATACGAAGGCGGGATTAGGCGCGTGCGATTATTGGCGCCCGATCGAGACGGTCCTTGGCTTATCGCGATTCGCGAGCCTGCCTCGTTTCCTCGGGACGTGATGGCGGTGGAACTTGCGCCCGGCGGAAGAAGTCCTGACAGCTCCCGGAGGTGGTCAGCCACGGTGGCCGGATCCGCGATCAGCCCGTAGAGCGCGACGAGCGCCGACAACGAGGGGAACAGTGCCAACAAGAGGTAGAACGTCACTCCGGCCGCGATAAGCGTCACACGATCATCGCTGACTTCGTGGACCAGCCGCCAAAAGACATCGCGTAGGCCTTTGACGGGTATCGCCTCGGGTGCATTTGCGTCCGTTCCCCGGCCGGGCTCGGCTTTGGCTATAGCGGACACCGCGATCAAGGGCAGCCTGACGGGTCGCCTCTTCCTTTTTCCAGGAACTGCTTTCTGCTTCCTGCGCCAACATTGACGCAGGCTCAACTGCTTCACCGTGCCAAAAAATCCGCGACATTAAAGAGGCAGCTTGCCGACGAGCGATCTATTGGCGACGTGCAAGCCGTGCCCGGGCTGCGATCGCAAGCTCATTCATTCTTAAATCGCTGTCAGCAGAACGATTGGCGGCTTGGCTGACGATCCTCAGAATTTCACTTCGCGTGTCGATCTCGGCGAATTCCTCGGCCATCAGCCGCGCGCGCGACCGATAGCACGGCTCGTCTAGCACGGTGCGAATGGCCTGCTTCAGCGCGGATGGTGTCGGTTCATTGGTCTTGAGATCAATTCCGACGCCGGACCAGGCGACACGCGCGTTCACGTCAGCCTTGTCCTCAGTCAGTCCGGCGGTGACGAGAGGAATCCCGAGACTCAGGGCCTGGTTGACGCTGCCGTAGCCACCATTGGTGACCAGCACATCGACCTTCGGCAGCAGCCATTCGAACGGCAGATAGCTGGCAAGACGCGCGTTGCTTGGAATTGGGCCTGGTATGGCATCGGTCGGGCGACCACCGGCGGTCGCGACCACAAGCACGTCGGATTCGTCGGCGAGCGCCGCAAGCGTTGGAGCGACGAGAAGGTTGAAATCGTGGTTCGCAACCGTTCCCTGCGTCACCAGGACGACCTTGCGTGAGCCATCCAGTTCGTGAGCAAAGGGCGGCAGCGGAGCTTGATTCGGAATGAAAGGCGGGACTCCGACGAAGTTCACCGAGGTTGGAATTTTACGGGGAAACTCGAAACTCGGAACCGACAGCTGCATATAGGCATCCGCAAGCTCCACGACCGAATCGAAAAGAGCTGTCGACAGCGGCTGGACGCCGAGTTCCATGAGGCACAGATCCGCCCGTCTGGCGATGGGATGGCTGACGAGCCTGTCGTGTTCTTGGGCGATCGCCGCATATTCCTCGTGTTGCGCTTTGGTGACTGCCGGTGGCAGGCCCGCAAAATGCGGCGCATTGTCTTCGCGGCGCCAGTGCAAGATCGACGTGCCGCAAAGAACGATCGGCGGCCTTTTCGAGCGCGGCCCGAGCAGCATCGGCAGGAGGCCGAAAAACATATCGTCGCCGATGACGACATCGGCCGGAAAGTCACGCAGAACCTGCTGCAGACCCAGGTGCTGGGCAGGAATCGTATCGACGAAAACGCGTTCGATAGCAATGCGCAGCCATTCGGGTCCGGGCGGCATGGTCTTCAACTCCGGAGCGATTGAATGGATGTCCTCCGGATCGAAGTCAGCACCCGGCGGGAGCGGATGGAATTCAGCCGTAATGCTTTCGATGCGCTTGCGCAAGGCTGTGCCTGATAAAGTAAGGACCCGATGACCTTCGGCAATCAGGATTCGGCCGACTGCAAGCAATGGATTGAGGTGACCCGTTGCCGGCGTCGAGACAATGAGAATGTTCATGGTATTCAATCGCTCTGTTGTTGAAACATAGCTCTTGCCCCTTCTCCGGAGTTAAGTCCGCTCCGTGGCCCGAGCAGCGACGAGAATGAGCGATCACTGTTACCGCCCAGCTTCAGAGCGGTGGTGAAAGGCTACGCTTGAAATATTGGATGCTTGCCGAAGCGATTGCGCAGCGGCTCTAGGATAACGCTTCTTTGGCGGCGGGGCAGGATAAGGAAGCCGTTCCTCTGCGATCGGCTCTTGCCGTCCGAAGGAGTGCCTGTTTCTCCGAACAGGCGAATACAGGCTCTGGACCGCTGAACTACAGCCGTAACCTGCTTTTCCAGATTCGAAACGCTCCTGTAGCCGGGCGCCAGCAATCTCTCTGCTGTCGACACTCGACAGTTAGTGGAGAAAAGCAAATGCAACAAAAAGGAAATTCACCGCGCGCCATCATCGCTGCCAACAGCAACCGCGTACGCGAATGGGAAGGAGAACCGTCGGATCTCGAGGCCATCCTGCCTTTCATGTTCAAACCGGAGCCACCCATCGTCGTCGACGACAGAGGAGGTTGGCTCAAGGTGGCTCTATCCCGGGCGATATCGAATATCATGGAGGGTCTTGAGCTCTCTTGTGCCGGCCTGCATCCGGAAAACCGCCATGTGCCCGATGAGGAGGAACATGTCCCCAAGCATGACCAAGACTCGTTGCGTGCTGGATAGCTCGGGCCTGAAAGCTGGATCTTTCCGCTTCCTGGAGCTCGCGGCCCAATCCCGAACACGTCCAGCGCAGAAGAGCGCATCGCCAAACCGCAGCGAGAAGTAAGCCCAGGCACGGACACCTCATCCGGTCGCGGATCATCGATCCTATCGTTACTTGCCACGCCGTGGCACGGATTGGCCCGTGCGGCCGAGATGCGGCGGATGCGAACAGCGCTGGAGGTCCTGGATGATCGGATCTTGAAGGATAAAGGACTGTCACGTTGTGATATTGACCCGTTGTCAGACTCGGGCGGCGTTCGGATTGACGCCACTTCGACCCGATCGGACCGTCCGCTTTGGAATACGGGCGCAGTTCCACGCGCCTTATTCCACGACTTCGTAGCTGAAGAGCAAGGCGGGAGCTGCCTCCGGCGCGACCGTGGCTGCGGAAGAGGACCCCTCTCGGTGAAAGTGCGTTGCGGGTTCACGACGCCTACCCGCTGCCGATCTACCCTCGTCCTCACCACCGCAGCTTAGGCGGCTAGCGCATAGCTGCTATCCCCATCAAGGCTGCTGGTCCTAACACCTAATCCGGGATTTGTCGTCCAGGTGCGAATTTTCTCGAACCAATTCCCTGCGCCCCTGACAGGGTTGCAAAGGAATATGTCACAAGTTTTTTCCATCGAAATTCGTTTTCATCGCTATTGCGCTGTCTGGTTTTGCATTGCGCCGTCGCTTGCCCATGCGCGTCTGGTGGGGCACTGCCGTCGACAAACGTCTTGGATTGTGACTGGCGGCAGTTGCTGCATAGTTCCGGAAAAGTCCGGCCCTCGACAAAAGCGTCACAATTGCAATCGGGATGTCTCGGCTGCAGAACAGCTGAACGAGCCAATTTCGCAAGGGCGAAAACGAGAACCATACTTCTCAATCACTTTTCGAAAATCGGCAGCCATCTCGATGCGGCGATCTCTGTCTAGGACAAGGAATTCACGATAGAACCAACGATGACGTAGGACCGGCGCCCGGTCGGTGACCTGTCTCTTATACACATCTGACGCTGCCGACGACTAGTC
>NZ_JBNDHS010000067.1:0-34938 GCF_056755095.1 Rhizobium sp. SVR5-9E
GAGATCTACACTCGACTAGTCGTCGGCAGCGTCAGATGTGTATAAGAGACAGCCACAAGGGGGAGGGGTTTGACCCACCGCGATGCCGAGGCTCGCGATGGGAGGGGCGGTGCAGATTTTCTCCCCCCTTGTGGGGGAGATGGCCGGCAGGCCAGAAGGGGTATTTGCGATCAGAAGACCTTCGAGAACTGGTCGATGTTCGAGGCGTTGTAGACGAACGGATCGGCCATCGCGGCCTCGCCATTGTCGCCAACCTTGATCTTGCCCATGCGGCCGGCTTCGATCTCGCTGCCCGGCTTGCCGTCAGCGTCACCCTTGACGAGGTGATAGGCGATCTGCGTTGCCGAATAGCCGAGGTCGATCGGGTTCCAGATGGCGAATTCCTTCGTCGCGCCGGACTTGATCGCGCCGGCCATTTCGGACGGCAGGCCAAGGCCGGTCACGTAGACCTTGCCGACGAGGCCCTTGTCCTCGACGACCTTGGAGGCGGCGAGCACGCCGACTGTCGTCGGAGCGACGATGACCTTGACGTTCGGGTTGGACTTCAGCAGGCCTTCGGCTTCGCGATAGGACTTGTCCGAAAGATCATCGCCGTAGACGGTGGTGACGAGGTTGAGGCCCGGGAAGTCCTTGAGCTGCTTCTTCATCTGGTCGATCCAGATGTTCTGGTTCGTTGCGGTCGACGTTGCCGACAGGATGGCGAAATCACCCTTGCCGCCGTCGAGATGGTCCTTGGCAAGCGTCAGGCACATCTTGCCAATCAGCTCGTTGGACGACGGGTTGAGCTGCAGAATGCGGCCCTCAGGAGCAACGCCGGAGTCCCACGAGATGACCTTGATGCCGCGCTGGGCAGCCTTCTTCAGGGCCGGAACGACGGCGTCCGGGTCGTTTGCCGAAATCGCGATGGCATCGACGCCCTGGGCGATCAGCGAATTGATGACTTCGATCTGGCCTTCGGCCGTCGGTGCGGTCGGGCCTGTATAGATGATCTCGACACCGCCGAGTTCCTTGGCGGCTTCCTGCGCACCCTTGTTGGCAGCGTCGAAGAAGCCGTTGCCGAGCGACTTGACGACGAGACCGATCTTCATGTCAGCCGCGCTTGCAGCTCCTGCCATCATGACGACGGCGAGCGCTACGCCCACCGCGAGTTTCCTTGCGAGTTTCATGCTTTCATCCTCCCAGTTAATCGACTGTTCACACCTCGCCGGCGCCTCTTATGCGACCGACGAGGAATCCTCCTTCACAACTTGCAGGCCGACGCTCGCAACCACGAGCGTAACGCCTGCGTCTTCGATCATCTTGACGGCCTCCTCTGTAATGCCATCATCGGTGATGATCGTCGAAATGCGATCGAGCGGGCATAGAATGAGGCTCGACCGGCGGCGAAACTTGCTGGAATCAACCATGACGACGAGTTCGTCGGCCTGATGCATCAGCTTCTGTTCGCTTTGAATAATCTGCGCGTCAGCCTCCATCACGCCAAGCGGGCCGACGCCCTGTGCGCCGATGAAAAAGCGCCTCGCATAGAAATTGCGGATCGCGTCATTGTCGAAGGGCGACAGGATGAGGCTCTGCTCGCGATAGATGACCCCGCCCGGCACGGTCACCGTGTTCTTGGAGTGCTTGACCAAGTGCTCGGCGATCGCGAAGGAATTCGTCATGACCTGCATGCGGTGCCCGGACATGTAATGCACCATCTGGAACGTCGTGGTGCCGCCATTGATGATGATGGCGTCGCCCGGATCGCAGAGATCGACGGCCGCGCGAGCAATTGCACGCTTCTTATCGATATTGAGCGATTCTGAGACCTTGAAGGGCCGCCCTGCAAGATTGCCGAGCTGCGGCGGATGCACGGCTTCGGCTCCGCCCCGCACGCGCCGGATCTTGCCCTGCACATGGAGGGCCGCAATATCTCGACGGATCGTGGCCTCGGAAGCCTCGGTCAATTCAGCAATGTCCTGAATCGTGACGACCGACTTTTCCTGTACCGCGCTCAAGATGATGCGATGGCGTTCGCGTTCGTGCATTGGGCTCCTCCCTTAGTCATATTTATTTCGCATCCGTTAAAAGCTGTCAATCAAAAACGCTCAAGAATATTCATATTGCGCTGCACAATAACGGTTTTTGATCGTTTTCGATTGACAGCGCGCGTTTTGATGAGCGATACCATGATCGGAAGGAACGTGGATTTTGTCCGCGCTGAAGACACAAGGGAGGATGAAATGGCAGCCACCGTCCGGCTTCTTGAGAACCGTTGGGACGACTCTTATGCGGCGAGGCTCGATGAGCCCGGCAAGCTGCTCTACCGCTCGAATCTCTTGGGTGCAGACAAGCGCATCACCAATTACGGCGGCGGCAACACCTCCGCTAAGGTGATGGAGACCGATCCGCTGACCGGTGAGAAGGTCAAGGTTCTTTGGGTCAAGGGCTCCGGCGGCGACGTCGGAACGATCAAACTCGACGGTTTCGCAACGCTTTATCAGGAAAAGCTCGAGTCCTTGAAGAGCATCTACAAGGGTGTCGAAGACGAAGACCGTATGGTCGGCTTTCTGCCGCACTGCACGTTCAACCTGAATGCGCGCGCCGCTTCCATCGATACGCCGCTGCACGGGTTCGTGCCCTTTACGCATGTCGATCATATGCACCCGGATGCGATCATCGCCATCGCCGCTTCCAAGAATTCCAAGGAACTGACAAAGCGGATCTTCGGCGATGAAATCGGCTGGCTGCCGTGGCGTCGTCCGGGCTTCCAGCTCGGTCTCGATCTCGAAGCTTTCGTCAAGGCGAACCCCAATGCCAAGGGCGTGGTTCTCGAAAGCCATGGCCTGTTCACCTGGGCGAATGACGCCAAGGCCTGCTACGCGCTGACGCTCGACATCATCAACACAGCAATCAAATGGTTTGCCGAGCAGACCGAGAACAAGACGATCTTCGGCGGAGCAGCGGTGCAAAGCCTGCCGGTTGCCGAGCGGCGTGCCATCGCCGCCCGCCTGATGCCGGAAATCCGCGGCCGGATCGGCAAGCAGGAGCGCAAGCTCGGCCACTTCGACGATCAGGATGCGGTGCTCGAATTCGTCAATTCGAAGGAGCTTCGTCCGCTCGGCGCGCTTGGTACCAGTTGCCCGGACCACTTCCTGCGCACGAAGATCCGCCCGCTGATCATCGATTTCGATCCGGCCAAACCGGATATCGATGCGATCGTTGCCGGCCTCGACAAGGCGTTGGAAGACTACCGCGCCGATTACGCCCGCTATTACAATGACTGCAAGCACGACAATTCGCCCGCCATGCGCGATGCGAACTCTGTGATCTTCCTCGTTCCGGGCGTCGGCATGCTGTCCTTTGCCCGCGACAAGGCAACCGCCCGCATCGCCAGCGAATTCTACGTCAACGCGATCAATGTCATGCGCGGCGCTTCGACGGTTTCTGAATACCAGGGCCTGCCGGAACAGGAGGCCTTCGATATCGAATACTGGCTGCTCGAGGAGGCGAAGCTTCAGCGCATGCCGAAGCCGAAGAGCCTTGCCGGCAAGGTGGCATTCGTTACCGGCGGCGCCGGCGGCATCGGCCGTGCAACGGCGGCGCGCCTGGTAGGCGAGGGCGCCTGCGTGGTTCTGGCCGACATCGACCAGGAAGCACTGGAGGCGACGAAGGCTGATTTCGCCGAGCAGTTCGGCGCCGATGCGGTTCGCGGCGTCAAGCTCGACGTCACCAAGGAAGACGCGGTGATCTCGTCCTTCGCGGAAGCCTGCGTTGAGTTCGGCGGTGTGGATATCCTCGTTTCGAACGCGGGTATCGCTTCCTCCGCTCCGATCGAAAGCACCGAGCTTTCGATGTGGAACAAGAACATCGACATTCTCACGACCGGCTATTTCCTGGTCTCCCGCGAAGCCTTCCGCTTGTTCCGCAGGCAGGCCCTCGGCGGCAACGTCGTCTTCGTCGCGTCGAAGAATGGTCTTGCTTCCTCGCCGAACGCCGCGGCCTATTGCACGGCGAAGGCTGCCGAAATCCATCTTGCCCGCTGCCTGGCGCTGGAGGGGGCAGAGGCAGGCATTCGCGTCAATACGGTGAACCCGGATGCGGTGCTGCGCGGCTCCAAGATCTGGAGTGGCGAATGGCGCGAACAGCGCGCTGCCTCGTCGAAGATCGAGGTGGACGAACTTGAGGAACATTACCGCAAGCGCTCGATGCTGAAGCTTAACGTTTTCCCGGAAGATATTGCCGAAGCAATCTATTTTCTCGCTTCGGATCTTTCGGCGAAGTCCACCGGCAACATCATCAACGTGGATGCCGGCAACGCCCAGAGCTTTACGCGGTAGGGCGGTAAAGTTTCCCTTCTCCCCAGCAGCGGGGAGAAGATGCCCGTTAGGGCAGATGAGGGGATGCCGAGCGAAGTGAGGCGTGCCTTGAACGGGTAGCGAAAGGCCCATGGGTATTCCGGTGAGTAGGCCCCCTCATCCGGCCCTTCGGGCCACCTTCTCCCCAAGGGGAGAAGAGAAGGCGACATATCGGGAGGAAATCATGACTGAACTGAAGATCGCGCGGGACGTCATTGCGCAGGAAAACGACAAGCGCGCAAAAGCGCTCAAGGAAGATTACGATGCGCTCGGCGCTAC
The DNA here is from genome assembly GCF_056755095.1 of Rhizobium sp. SVR5-9E. Lineage (NCBI taxonomy): Bacteria > Pseudomonadati > Pseudomonadota > Alphaproteobacteria > Hyphomicrobiales > Rhizobiaceae > Rhizobium > Rhizobium sp. SVR5-9E. Next base: position 4,617 of record NZ_JBNDHS010000067.1, read on the forward strand.
GCTTTCCCGTCGCGGCGTCGATATCGACGCCATCACAAAGAAGGTTTCCGAATTCTTCGTTGCCGTTCCTTCCTGGGGCGTCGGCACCGGCGGCACGCGTTTTGCCCGCTTTCCCGGAACCGGAGAGCCGCGCGGCATCTTCGACAAGCTGGACGATTGCGCCGTCATTCATCAACTGACGCAGGCAACGCCGACGGTCTCCTTGCATATTCCGTGGGACAAGACCGACGCGAAGGAGCTGAGGGCCAAGGGCGATGCTCTGGGCCTGGGCTTCGATGCGATGAATTCAAACACCTTCTCCGACGCGCCCGGCCAGAAGCACTCCTATAAGTACGGTTCGCTGAGCCATACGGATGCCGCGACGCGCGCTCAGGCGGTCGAGCACAATCTAGAATGCATCGAGATCGGCAAGGCGATCGGCTCGAAGGCGCTGACAGTCTGGATCGGCGACGGCTCGAACTTCCCTGGCCAGAGCAATTTCACCAAGGCCTTCGAGCGCTATCTCGCCGCAATGGCGGAAATCTACAAGGCGCTGCCGGACGACTGGCGGCTCTTCTCCGAGCACAAGATGTACGAGCCCGCCTTCTATTCGACGGTGGTGCAGGACTGGGGTACCAACTACCTGATCGCACAGACGCTGGGGCCGAAGGCGCAATGCCTCGTCGATCTCGGCCATCACGCGCCGAACACGAATATTGAAATGATCGTGGCCCGCCTGATCCAGTTCGGAAAGCTTGGCGGCTTTCATTTCAACGACTCGAAATATGGCGACGATGATCTCGATGCCGGGGCCATCGAGCCCTATCGCCTGTTCCTGGTTTTCAACGAGCTGGTCGACGCCGAACATCGGGGCGTCAAGGACTTCCGCCCGGCGCATATGATCGATCAGTCGCATAACGTCACCGATCCCATCGAGAGCCTGATCAACAGCGCCAACGAGATTCGCCGCGCCTACGCGCAGGCGCTGATCGTCGACCGCAAGGCGCTGTCCGGCTATCAGGATGAGAATGATGCGCTGATGGCGACCGAGACGCTGAAGCGCGCCTACCGCGCCGATGTGGAGCCGGTCCTCGCCGAAGCCCGCCGCCGTGCAGGCGGTGCCATCGATCCGGTCGCGACTTACCGGGCAAGCGATTATCGCAGGAAGGTCTCCGTCGAACGTCCCGCTTCGGCAGCCGGTGGCGGCGGCATCATCTGAAAAACGTCGACAAAGCCTCCCAAGGCTCCGCGGCCGCCGCTTCATCGAGCGGCGGCCGGTGCTGGATCAGGGCTTCCACTCGCCGGCGATCTGCCGGGTGGCGACGTTCAGCCGGTTCCACACATTGATGTTGGCGATGGCGATGACGAGAGCGGCGAGGCTCTTGCCGTCGAAATGGCGCGTGGCTTCGTCCCAGATCCCGTCTGGCACGGGGTCGGCGCGGTCGCTGAGGCGAGTCACAGCCTCGGTCAGGGCCAGCGCGGCGCGCTCGGCATCGGAGAAGTAGGGCGCCTCGCGCCAGGCCGATACCGCAAAAAGCCGCTCGTCCGTCTCGCCAAGCTTGCGGGCAATGCGCGGATGACCGTCGACGCAAACCCCGCAGCCGTTGATCTGGCTAGCGCGCAGACTGACGAGTTCCAGGAGCTTGGGAGAGAGCCCGACCTTAAGAGGAACGTCGCTTAGTGCCATGAGCGCCTGCATGGCTTCCGGAAGAACGACGGCCGGATTTCCCATTCTCGATTGCATGATATGTCTCCTTGTCTATTTCGTCGGTTCAGCGATGACGAGGCCGGCCGCTGTCACATCGGCCTGCATTCGTTCGTCATGGTGTTGACGGACCACGCGAGGAGGATGTGACCGATGGATGAGAAAAAATTTCTGACCGACCAGTTCGAAGCGTACCGGACGCATCTGAATGCGGTGGCCTATCGCATGCTTGGCTCGCACACCGAAGCGGACGACGCGGTTCAGGAGGCGTGGCTCAGGCTTAGCCGCTCTGGTACAGGTGAGATCGGCAATGTCGGCGGATGGCTGACGACTGTGGTTGCTCGCATCTGCCTCGACATGCTGCGTTCCAAGAAATCGCGACGCGAAGATCCGCTGGATCCGCCCGTGCATGACACGATTGCGGATATGGGAAGGTCTGCCGACCCCGAGCGGGAAATAGTGCTCGCAGATTCCGTCGGTGTGGCGCTTCTCGTCGTGCTGGAGCAGCTGACTCCGGCCGAACGCGTCGCCTTTGTGCTGCACGACATGTTCGACCTGCCCTTCGATGAGATTGCACCAATCATCGGCCGCAGCTCGGATGCCACGCGGCAGCTCGCCAGCCGTGCGCGCCGGCGTGTGCAGGGAAAGACGGAGGTGCGCGAGGCCGACGTCGAGAATAAGAAAAAGGTCGTCAGCGCCTTCCTAGCCGCTTCGCGCGACGGCAACTTCCAGGCGCTGCTTTCGCTTCTCCATCCCGACGTGGTTTTCGCGCTCGATGCAACGGCCGTGCGTTTGAGAGATATCGGCGAACTGCAGGGTTCACAGGCGGTTGCCAACGCATTCAACGGGCGGGCACGCGGCGCGCTACCTGCCTTCGTGGAAGGCGGGTTGGGTTTCATCGTCCGCATCCAGGATCAGCTGCTCATCGTTGTTAAAATCGCCTTTGATGGCGACAAGATTTCAAGGATCGAAGCGATCGCCGATCCGGATCGTTTGCAGCGGATCGATTATATGCTCTTCGAGCAGTAAGGCGTGCCAAAACAGCGAAAGCCGCCGCTGGGGGAAGGCGGCGGCTTTCGCACGGGGCAGGGAATGTCCCCGGGGGAGCTAGCAGAAGCAGCAAACCGTCGCGGGGTTCGTGCCGTTCCGGTTGGCTATCGCATTAATAAAGTTACCTACCTTGGATTCCCGTTTGCGGGCTGCCGTCTCAAGGAGTTGCTTGAATTCTTCAAGCTTTACGCCATCGGCGCGCATCACCATGGCGATCAGCGGGTCGTGAAGGGCTTCGGATATCGTCAGGTCATTGCGCTTTCTCATGGCTCATTCCTCCTTTCGTGGGCAAGTCGCCCGTGCTCCGCTCCGCCGCCAGCTCTCTCGGCATTGACTTCGGCGAACAGCGGTGTTACCGGTAAGTAACAGCTCATTTGTTACCGATCGGTCACATCGATGTCAAGGACTTCGTCCGTAAAAAAATCAGAAACTTCGCAAGACATCTCCCAAGCTCTCACAGATGAGAAAATTCCCCCAAGGGAACGCATCGTTTCGACGGCGTCGGAGCTTTTTCGGGAGCATGGCATCCGCGGCATCGGTGTCGATGCGATCGCGGACGCGGCACTCACGAACAAGATGACGCTCTACCGGCATTTCGGTTCGAAGGATGAACTGGTCTGCGAGACGCTACGCCGCGCCTCAGAAAAAGCCGAACAGATTTGGCGTGATCTCGAGCTGGCGCATCCGGGTAATCCTCGCGCGCAACTCGACGCATGGGTTCAGGCGCGCGCCGACTGTCTGAGTGGCGAACCGGCAGGTTGCGATCTCGCCAATGCGGCAATCGAACTGAAGGAGCAGGGGCATCCTGCCCATGACGTGATAGAACGCCACAAGGCCGGGCAGCGTCAGCGCCTGGCCGCGCTCTGTTCCGCCGCGGGAGCCCACGAGCCGCAGCTTCTTGCCGATACGCTGATGCTTCTGTTCGAGGGCGCCCGCGTCACCCGGCAGGCGATGGGCAGCGGCGGCTGCTGCAGCCACTTTTCAAAAGCCTGCAACACGGCAATTGCGTCGCTCTGCTGAGGTTGCGGCCGCATCGGAACCTTCCATTTTCGAGATCGTTTCTCCCAACGGGGTCTAAGTTCAATATCGAAACGGAAGAGATATGAACTACACCTATCTCCATCGTCTGTATGCGACGCGCGCCGAGCTGGAAGCCAAGCTTGAACTTCACGTTGCGCGCAACTGCTTCGGCGAGGAGGAAGTCGACGATGGTACGGACTCTGAGCTGCGCGAGCGCATCAATGAAGTCTCCGAGGAGATTGCCGAACTGGAACGCTCACCTAGCGGCTAATTCCTGACCCTAGGTTAGGGCGTTCAGGATTTCGACCGTACGTTCATCGAACTTCCCGTCGTAGAACCGGTTGATCGCTTCATGAAAGCGCGAACCGGCGTCGCTGACGGCTGCAAAAAGCGTCAGGGAAGAACGCAACTTGAGATCATCCGGAGAACCGAGGATTTCGTGAGCCGTGCGGCCTTCGACCGAGAGGATGGCCTGGACGCAGCGAACGAGGCGACTGCCCAGAATGGGATCGGCTAGATAGGCGGCGGCCTCCTCCACCGAGCGGATCGCATATTTTTCGGCCATTGCCGACGAGCCGAGCCCGGCAATCTGGGGGAAGATGAACCACATCCAGTGCGAGCGCTTCCGCCCCGATCGGAGCTCTTCCAGGGCGCCATCGTAAACGCCGTTCTGCGCATCGATGAAGCGCTCGAGATTAAAATCAATATCATCGGTCATCATCCTTCTCCTTGTCGTCTGAAACACATTGAAGACGATAGATTTCCATGCCGGTGATTTCGGTCAGAATCCTCGTCAGCACTCTCTGTCCGGATAGGGGCTGTATTCGCGGCAGGAATCCGAACTCTCGAAGGGCTCCGACACAGCCGCCGGCGCAGCACCTGCCGTAGCGGTAGTTTGGGATTCCGGAGAGCCGAGATGGGCAGTCAGCCCGGCGAAACCGAGGAGGACCAAGGCCCCTGCCACGACCAGTCGCTCTGCGACCGAAAGCTTGCGGGCGCTGAGATGTTCCACGTAGCCGCGCTCGCCCTCGCCGGTTGCTTCGTCATCCGTTGTGTGATGCGCCGGTACATCGCCGCGGCTCCAAGTATCATGTGTCATTTCATTGCTCCTGCTGCACGGTAGGGGCCGTTCACATCCAAAATATGTTAGCCGGCGTTGTTCCTACGTGCGGCCGTGATGTGGTCTTCCGACGAATGGAGTTGAAGTGCCGATCCGCAAACTCAGTGTTCATAAAATCGAACCAATTGCCGGGATCGCGATAAACAGGGGTGACTCATGGCTGCGATCCGCGATATTTCGAGTCAAGATGATCATTTTTCGGATTCTCCCATGACCAAGTCGTTCGGTGCGATGTCCGTCGCGCAACTCTCTCTTCTTATTCAAAGCCGCGCCGCCGACCCGGTCGAAGTCGTAGCTTCAATTTTCGAGGAAATCGAAAGCCACCCGGACAAGGCGATCTTCACGGTGCTCCTGAAGGAGCGCGCGATGAATGAGGCCCGAGCCTCTTCCAAGCGAATCCGCGAGGGCCGCTCACTAGGGCTGCTTGATGGTATTCCAATCGCGTGGAAGGATCTCTTCGACATCGAAGGGATCGCAACGACGGCAGGTTCGAAGGTTTTGGCAAGTGCCGCACCCGCCGCGCAAGACGCAGCAGTCGTCACTGCGCTGAAACAGGCGGGGATGATTGCCCTCGGGCGAACGAATATGAGCGAATTCGCTTTCTCCGGTCTCGGCATCAATCCGCATTACGGCACGCCGCACAACCCTCACGGAAAGGACATGCCTCGTATCCCGGGTGGGTCGTCCTCGGGTGCGGGCGCCGTCGTCGCTGCTGGCCTCGCGCCGGTCGCGATGGGAACCGACACCGGCGGGTCGGTACGTATCCCGGCTGCCTTCAACGGCGTCGTGGGCTACAAGGCCACCCGTGGCCGCTATGCCATGGATGGCGTCTTTCCGCTTGCCAAGAGCCTGGATTCGCTCGGTCCGCTCTGCCGAACGGTCCAGGACGCGGTCTGGATCGACGCTGCAATGCGCGGCCGTACGGCGCCGGAGGTGCGCGCCCGTTCGCTGAAGGGCATCGAGATTGCCGTTCCGCAGAATGTGGTCTTCGATGGCGTCGAGCCGGGAGTGGCGGCTGCCTTCGATGCGGCGATGGAACGCCTAGTAAAGGCAGGCGCCGTCATCAGCCGTGTGGAAATGCCAGCATTCGACGAGATATTGGCAGCAATGGCTCGACATGGAGCGCTGGTGACCGCGGAAGCCTTTGCGCTGCATCGCGACCGCCTGTCCGGGCCGGAAGCCGCCGATATGGATCGGCGCGTCGTCATGCGCACGCGCCTCGGCGATAAGACCTCAATGCCGGAGTACATAGCGATCCTGGAACTGCGCGAGCGGCTCATTGCTGAAAGCCAGCGCCTGATCGGTGACAGGCTGGTGGCGTTTCCTTCCGTCGCCCATGTGGCTCCGCCGATCGCACCCCTTGAGACGGATGACGATCTCTTTGTTGCGACAAATGCCAAGACGCTGCGTAACACGATGCTTGGCAACTTTCTCGATTGGTGCGGAGTATCGATCCCCTGCGGCACCGGCGATGCGGGAATGCCGGTCGGCTTCCTGTTGTCGGCGCCGGCCAATTGCGACGAAGCGCTGCTCGGCGCGGCGCTTTCGGCTGAAGCGACAATTCGTGGAGATTTCATTTGAAGTTCCAAGGCTTCGTTGCCTAGGATGCGGGCGATAGAGGAGGGCGGGGATGCCGGAGGATTTGCCGAGTGACCGTTTCGTGGCGCGCCTGCGGAAATCATTCATCGAAGAGAAGACTGGCAATACGCTCTCTTGAGCGTTGAAGGGAGAATGGCATGACGGAAGTATCGGCAATCGACGGCTTTGCAGAGAAGATCAGGACGGGCGGGCATGGCGGCCTGCTTTCCGCCTGGGTCGGAATACCCGAACCTATGTTTGTCCACCACCTCGCGCAGGAAGGCTTCGATTCCGTCGTTTTCGACATGCAGCATGGGATGTGGGACATGGCATCGGCATCGAATGCCGTCGGTCAATGCCGTTCCGCCGGAAAGCCCGCGATCGCCCGTATCCCGGTCGGCGATTTTGCCGTTGCGTCACGTCTTCTTGACGCCGGCTGTACCGGTATCATTGCTCCGATGGTCAATTCGGTCGCAGACGCGCAGGCTTTGGTCAAGTTCACGAAATACCCGCCGCTCGGCGAGCGTAGCTGGGGACCGACGCTGGCGCTCAACCACATGAGGCTTTCGGCGGATGAGTACCTTCGCACGGCCAACCAGCTGACACTCACAATTGCCATGGTGGAGACACGGGCTGCCCTTGAGGCGGTCGACGGCATTCTTGGTGTCGAAGGCATCGACGGCATTTTCGTCGGACCTGCCGATCTTTCGATCGCGCTCTCAAATGGGGCAAAGCTTGCGCCGGATACCGACGAAATCGACAGAGCGCTGGCGCATATCATCGCCCGCTGCCGCGCCCACAAGAAGTTTGTATGCGCCTTCGGCAGCGATGGCGCACGCGCGGGCGCTTTGCTGAAACTTGGCTGCGATCTTGCGATACCAAGTGCGGACACAGCGCAGTTGCGCAGCGGCGCCGCCAGATCGATTGCTGCTGCCCGGACATTTGCTGCCGGCGGCTGAGCAGCTACCTGACGGCTAGCCAGATTACATGCCGCGCGCCACCGCGTTTGCCGTTGGCGCGCGTGTTGACCGCGTCCACCGAAAATCCGCTGTCGCGCAGCCTGCGGGTAAAGCCCGGATCGGGCGCCGAGGACCAGATCGCAAGCACGCCGCCGGGACGAAGCGCGTGGCGAGAGGCACGGATGCCGTTGAAATCGTAGAGCCGGTCGTTGGATTTGCGGGTCAGTCCATCCGGGCCGTTATCGACGTCGAGCAGGATTGCGTCGAAGCTCACGCTCGCCGAATGGATCACTTCGCCGACATCGCCCTGCTGGATCAAGACTCGCGGATCGTCGAGACATCCCTTGAAAACGTCTGCCATCGGACCGCGAGCCCAGGCGACGACCGCCGGCACCAGCTCAGCAACAACCACCTCGGCATCTGCCGGCAGGACAGCAAGTGCGGCCCGGAGCGTGAAGCCCATGCCGAGGCCGCCGATGAGAACTCTCGGGTGTTTCCGGCTCTTGATCCGCTCATAGGAAAGGGTTGCAAGCGCTTCCTCGGAGCCGCTGAGACGGCTGTTCATCAACTCGTTGGACCCGAGCATGATGGAGAACTCGCCACCTCGTTGCTTGAGGCGCAATTCCCCACCCTCCCCGGGGATGGTCGCGGAGTCGAGCTGTATCCAAGGTAGCATAGCGGCAATGCCTCACGTAAATTCGTGCCCCCCTAGCATGAAACGCACGCTAGTGAGACACAAATTGACGTAGGGGCACCGCAGCGGCTGTTTTTCCTAGTCAGGGGCAAGCCTGGCCGTAGCGGCTGGTCTTGGGCGCGACACCACGCTTCGGCGGCGGGCAACGGGCGGCATCCAACCTGTCGCGCGGTATGACGACATCGATACTGCCCGTCGGCATGGTATCGATGGGGAAGGCGAGCCGATTCATGGAGTCGTATTCCGGCGAGGTGCCGAGAGGGGGAGTGCCGTCGAAGCGGCCTGTATAATCCATGCCCGTATTGGATTGCGCCAACACGGGACCAGCTATGCCGAGAAAGACAATCGAAGTCACCGCGATGATCGTGCGCATGATCAAATTCCTCCCAGGTTGATCAACCCGGCGAGAATATCACAAACGGCCCGTTTGTTCCTGCATCTTCGATCACATCAGCGGGAGTGTTTCCCTTGGAAGCCAGCGGGTTCAGCGCGCCGCCCAATTGGCGCCGCGCCGGAAGATCGGCGTCCTCTCAAGCAAGAGTGCGAGACCGGCGGTATGCAGGCGCTCTAGCCGAAGACAAGTCCACCGTCGACGATGAGGTTTTGGCCGGTTACGGCGCGTGCCCAGGGGCTTGCGAAGAAAAGGACCGCATCGGCCGCTTCTTCCGGTGTCGTGACGCGGCGAAGCGGCGTGCTCGCTGCGATCAGATCGAAGACGGCCCCAGGGGTGGCACTGCTTGCATCCGTTGTGCGCAACAGCCCCCCGGAAACCATGTTCACCGTGATGCCGAGCGGTCCGAGCTCAGCCGCCGCCGTCCGCGTCAGCGAAAGCAATGCGCCCTTGGCGGCCGTGTAGTCATGATAGGGTACTACCGGGTTCTGGAAGAGGTTGGTGCCGATCGTGACAAGGCGGCCGAAGCCCGCGGCAGCCATCGCTGGACGGGCGGCCTGAATGAGGTTCAACGCGCCTTTCACCGCGGTGTCGAGCTGCGAGGTCATCCCCTCCCAGGTGATCTGGTCGAGTTTGGGGCGGGCATCGCCGTTGAAGCTGAAGTCCGCGAGTGCGTTGTGAACGATCGTCGTCGGCGCGCCGAAGGCCGCAGTGACGTCGTCTACGAGCTGTTTCACCTGGCAGGCATCGCGGACATCCGCCTGGAATGCTCTCGCCCGGCTGCCAAGCTTCAAGGCAAGCGTCTCGGCTTCCTTTCCGCTGGCGCGATAATTGACGGCAACCTTTGCGCCTTCGCGAATGAAAGCCGTTGCGATTGCGGCACCGAAGCCGCGTCCGGCGCCGGTGACGATGACTGTCTGCTCGCTGATCGGCAGGCTCATTTGAATATCCTTTTACTTCCAGAGCTGATGAAAATGCTGAACCGGACCGTGACCCTCGCCGACGCTAAGCGAATCTGCCGAAGCAACGGCCTCAGCCAGGTAGTGCTTGGCCGTGGTCACGGCATTTTTCAGCAGTGCACCCTTTGCCAGTTCGGCGGCAAGCGCGCTCGACAGCGTGCAGCCGGTGCCGTGGGTGTTCTTCGTAGGGACCCGCGATGCCTCGTACCAGGTGATGCCGTTTTCGCTCGCGAGCACATCGGGGCTCTCCGCGCCCTCAAGATGTCCGCCTTTGACGAGAACGGCAGCGGGGCCGAGGGCGCGAAGCCTTTCCGCTTGCAGCGCCATGGCCTCACGGGTTTCGGCCGGCCTCTCTCCAAGAAGGGCTGCCGCTTCAGGCAGATTGGGGGTGAGCAGCGTTGCGAGCGGCAGAAGGCGGCTCTTGAGGACGTCGATCGCCGTAACGTCGAGCAGGGCCGCACCTCCCTTGGCGATCATCACCGGATCGAGGACAACGGGAACGCCGCGGTGCGGCGAAAGCGCATCGGCGACAGCTTCGGCAATCGGCGCATTGGCAATCATGCCGATCTTGACAGCATCGACGCGGACATCGGCGAAGACCATGCGGATCTGTTCGGCGACGAATTCGGGCGGGACGAGATGGACGCCGGAAACGCCGCGCGTATTCTGCGCCGTCAACGCCGTCAGAACGGCCATGCCGTAGGTACCTCGCGCAGAAAAGGCCTTGAGATCAGCCTGGATGCCTGCGCCGCCCGAAGGGTCGGAGCCGGCGATGGAAAGAACGTTGTAGATCATGCGCCTGCCTTTCTGATGGCTTCGGCAATGCCGGCAGCGGCTTGCCGCGGATCGGGCATCCCACAGATGGCGGAAACCACCGCGAGGCCCTTGGCCCCTGCCGCAAGGACCGGACCGGTATGGCTCGCCTTGAGGCCGCCGATCGCGACTGCCGGTACGGGGCAGGCTTTCACCAGCGCCGCCAATCCGTCGATGCCGATCGGCGGCTCGTGATCCGGCTTGGTCGATGTGGCGAAGACAGGGCCTATGCCGGCGTAGTCGATGATCGCGGGATCGACGGCCGCCGCCAGCTCTTCGGTTTCGACCGAAAGACCAAGGATCATCGATGGGCCAATGCGCTCACGGGCGTTGCGGGCGTGCATGTCGTTCTGGCCGACATGCAGTCCATCCGCACCGATCGCAATTGCGGCTTCGACGTCGTCGTTGACGATCAAAAGCGCGCCCGTTCCGGTAAGCGCCGCTTTCAGTGCCCTGCCGGTCTCGATCATGCTTGCCGTAGCGGCATGTTTGTCCCGAAGCTGTACGATGGTCGCCCCTCCGGAAACTGCGGCGCGGGCCGTTTCGACCATGCCGATGCCGGCGCAAAGGTCTCGATCGAGAACGAGATAGAGAGAAAGATCGAAGCGCTTCATGCCGCCGTCACCCGCGCTTCCGCATCAAGCGTCGCAGCGTCCAACCCAGCAAGCGCGTCAAGGAAACGCCATCCGAAAGAGCCCGGACCGTCCGCCCGGGCTGCAGCCTTTTCGCCTGCGACCGCAAAACTGGCGAGCGCCGCCACGGTGGCGTCGAAAGGTTCATCAGGGACCGTCGCGGCGAAGGCCCCGACGAGGCAGGTCAGCGAGCAGCCGAGAGCCGTAACTTGTGGCATCAGTGGCGATCCGCCCGCAATTCGACAGGCCCTCGTTCCATCGGTGACGAAATCGACCGCTCCGGTGACGGCTACTACGCTGCCGTATTGTCTGGCGAGGCTGCGCGCGGCCTCTTCCGCCTGCTCGACCGGGTCACGGCTGTCGACGCCCTGGCCGCGGCTCTCGCCGCCGCCGAGCGCGATGATCTCCGACGCGTTACCTCGAATGATCGCCGGCTTCAGGTCCAGAAGCAGCGCCACGGCTTGCCGGCGGAAACCGGTTGCATAATGGGCAACCGGATCGAGAACCCAAGGCTTGCCGTTTGCTACCGCCGATCTGGCCGCATTTTGCATACCCTTCAGCCAATTCGCGGACAGCGTTCCGATGTTGATGGTCAGCGCGCCGGCGATCGCGGCAAACTCGCCGGCTTCCTCTTCGGCATGGACCATGGCGGGGGAGGCGCCTGCGGCGAGCACAACGTTGGCCGCGATATTCATCGCGACATAGTTGGTGATGCAATGAACGAGCGGCGCCGAAGCGCGCATTGCTGCAAGGAGTTTTCCAGGCGAGTTTTGTGTCTGCATTTTGCCCCTTTTCCGACGGGGCAAAGACGCGTGGAGCCTGGCCAACAAGAAGAAAGGGGCTCCGAGCGACTCCCTCCGCCGGCATGATCCGGTTCAGGTTCGAAGGGTGCTTCTCAGCCCGTCTTGCAACGAACGCCCCTGTCTCTCACTGCGATCTTCATCGCAGACAAACGCCCGGCTGTCACCTCGAAAATGTGCATGCCTGCTCTGTGAACGTGGAGCCGGCACCAATATGGCCCAGGGCTGTCGGATTGACGGAAGCGCTGGCTGCGTAGTCCGGTTGCGAGAGAGCCCGATACATTCAGGTTCTGTGAACAGGGTCTATCCAGCGCACCTCTTCGGGCTTTTCCGCAGGCTCGATGTCCAGATTCACGACGATGGGCTCCTGGCCGGAGCGGACAATCACGCACTCGAGCATGTCATCGCGGCTGGCGTTGATTTCCTGATGCGGAACATAAGGCGGGACGTAGATGAAATCGCCGGGGCCGGCCTCTGCGACGAACTCGAGATTCTCGCCCCAGCGCATCCGCGCCTTGCCTTTGACGACATAGATAATGCTCTCGAGATCGCCGTGATGGTGCGGGCCTGTTTTGGCATTGGCATGAATTGTCACCGTTCCGGCCCAGATTTTTTCCGCACCGGCACGCGCTTGGTTGACCGCGGCCGCGCGGTTCATGCCGGGTGTCTGCGCCGTATTCGGATCGAGCGAATTACCCGGAATCACCTTCACCCCCTGTTCGCGCCAGTCGATAGGTCCGTGCTCGTGGTCATGCGACATATTCTTCTCTCCGTGTTATGAAAACAGGCTCCAATGACGCGAAACAAGAGGCCTAGCCAGGCACCAAGGCGGAGATGCCCTGCTGGGCTAGCACGTGGTGGCCCTCTCCGGCTTGCTTAAAGGCCGTGAAGCCTGCGTCTCGCAACTTGTGCTTAATGGTACATGCATTGATGCGCCGCGTGTCAACCTCACAGGGAATGGCGTTCTGACATTTTTCGGAAGTGATCGGGGCTAACCCGATTAGGTGACGATACTTCGCTCTCAGGTAATTTAGAATAGTCTGGACGGCGGAGGAGTTAGCGATGAACTCAAATGATGTTACATCGGCTGGCGAACTCAGTGAGCCCACATATGCTCACGAGCAGCCTACAGGCGCGTCATTCTCCCGGTCTATCGAGTCATATGCATTTTTCGCGGCGATATTTTTCTGCTCGATGAATTACTTCCGAACTGATTACGTATATTTCACCGTCGCTGACCTGGCTTTCCTGGTTTGCTTCTCGTTTGCCGCCATAAACGGGCATATCGCGATCGATTCCCTCGGCAGACAGAGTACAGCGGTTTGGTGCTTCGGGCTTGCTTTGCTGCTTCTAGGACTGATGGCAAGCAGCATCGCAAGCCCAGCGCCGGATCGCGGGCTTATCGTCGTTCTGCAATATTTTTATGCCTATTTCATCATACTGCTCGTGTTGGGGGGAAGGTCCTACGAAGAACTCGTCACCGCCGCGAAACTCTACGTTCTTTCGATAGTCACCATTTGCCTTCAAGGCATCTATCTCATTCACGTCGTAGGAGCGAAGAATACGCAATTCGTCAGCGGAAACGGGCGTTTCAGCGGTTTCATGGAGAGGGAGAACGAATGCGCCGCCGTAATCGCACTGGCGGTCCCAATCCTGTTCCTGCTCGTGTCGTTGGGCAAGATCAACAGGCTTGTCGCGTTCGTTGCGTTCGCCCTCCTGGCATATGGCCTTCTCCTGACCGGCTCGAACACGGGACTTCTTGGCTTCGGCATCGGCATCGGCATCTACCTTTTGTTCAATCTGACGTGGAGAAGGGCTGTGCTTGCCGCAGTGTTCTGCCTCGGCGTGCCACTGATCGTGGAAACACAGATGCATGACTATCTGCCGACAGTTTTCCAAAGGCGCGTGCTGAGCGCCGTTGAGACGGGAGATATCACTCAGGCGGGAACATTCGGCTATCGCATTCAACTCATGCAGGAGGCGTCCGGTCACCTGAGCGAGACGCTCCTGCTGGGTTTCGGAGCGGACCAGTACAGAGAATTCAGTTTCATCGGGCAGCCGGTGCATAATGTTTATCTGCTTCTCTGGACGGAAGGTGGTTTGATCGCTGCGCTCGGCTTCGTCGCGATGTGCCTGAGCGTCATCGGACCGGCAATCAGCGCGGCGCGACTGAAGGGCGGCCTTCGGTACGCGATTTGTATCTTCGCGACACTCGCGGCGCTTTTGGCGATGGCGAATGGGATGCCGCACATGTATGGACGCTTCTGGCCGGTTCCGCTGCTTATACCTGCCGTTCTGGCGCACGCCTTCGTCAGGCAGTCGGAGGATGCTTAGTCCCTTAGCGCTCGTCGCGACGAGCGCGGAGCGCTGCAAGGCATGTATCGAGATCGAGGAGACTTGAGATCACCGCATGGGCCCCATGGTCGGGAATCGAGTGTTCCCGCATATGGATGCGCCCCACGCGCGCAATCTGGATCGTCCACCAACCCAGCTGCCTTGGGGCGATAAAATCCTTTGACGGATTATCGGCGATGTAAACCAGATCCGAGGGCGGCACGCCGGACCATTCCTGCACGGCTTCGAACGCTCTTGGATGCGGCTTCCAGAACTCGCGGCCCCAAGCGTCCGTATAGATGATATGGTCAATAAACTCCTCAAGCTTCAGCGCGTTGACCTTTGCCATTTGTGTTGCGACATAGCCATCGGTTATGAGGGCAGTCCGACCACTCCGTGCGGGATTGCAAAGATATTGCCGTGCATCAGGGGCGAGGGCGATGCGGGGAAGATGGTGCCGGTAGACCTCGACCATTTTGTCGACGAGCGACTGATCGCAGGCCACGCCCGCAGCGGCAAGTGCCTCGTCGAACACGCGTGAACGCCTGCCTGCAGCGAAGATCGCGTGGCAGTAATCGGCAAAGTTCGTGACTCCCACCTCCTGCTCCAGCCACGCGGCCGCTGTCTCAAACCCGCTCCTTGCGAATTCGCTTTCGAGATAGAGCGTGTCATCCAGATCAAAAACGAGGACGGCGTGTGTCTCACTCATCTGCGCCATCCACAAAGATCGCTTGGTCGTAACGCAGCATCAGCGCGCCGGCCCGCCAATCATTATGACAGCTCGGTGGCAGGCCCGAGACTTCCTCAAGCAGCCATTTGGCAAATCGTGCTCCGGCATAATCGGCCAGTGGATAGCCGCCTCCGAAACGCGCGTTAATCTCGATGACCTTCGGCCCCAGGGCTGCATCATCGATGATTTGAAAGCAGAACACGCCTCTCAGTTCCGGCAGAGCCCCAACGATACCGTGAGCGATGACGGCATGTTCCGGATGGCGTTCGGTGATGCCTTTTTCAACCTCGCCGGCCCTGATGCGAATGCGGCGATGTGTGATCACCGTTTGCAAGCTGCCGCGAGCATCGATGAAGGCGTTGACCGTGTATTCCGGGCCCGTGAGGTTTTCCTGCGCAATCATGGGCTCGCTGACCTTGGCGGGCAGCTCATCGGGTGAGGCAACAATCCTGATCGCCCGGCTGGCGCTTCCGGACCTCGGCTTCATAAAGATCGGCCATGACCATTCGCCGGCCGCGACGAAGTCTTCAAGCGCAACGGTACGGGGAACGGGGACGCCGGCCGCCCCGAGCACGGCTATCGTCGTGAGTTTGTCGCGAACGATGTCGATCACCGCCGGGGGGCTCACATGAACGCGGCAGCCGAAGGCCGCGAAATCCTCGAACGCATAGGCGAGCGGCAGGAGTTCTGGGTCGATCGTGGGAATAACGAGATGAATGTGCTCGCGGGATGCTATCTCCTGCAAAGCAGGAACGAACCCGGCGTCGCCGACAGCCGGAACTGCATATCGCGCATCGGCAGAGCGGCAGGCAGCACTCATGTCGGGTTCGAGGTCGGACGCGACGACCCTCAGCGAGATTCCCATTTCTTTCGCTGCCTTTCGAAAGCACTCAATGAGCGCGACCCTTCGGCCAGCGGACGAGATCAGGATGCTGATCGCTCCCGACGTCATTGGCATATCCCTTCAATCATCCGTGCCTTCGGCGCTTCGGCAGAATGACGACTGCTGATTTCGTTCAAGCAGAGAGGACGCGCCGCAGGTGACTGTGCATCGGCGGCCGGGGTTTACGGGGCCGCCAGCTGTTGACGTCTATACACCTGCCGTCGCCACACATGACGAGGAACCCGCAGTCGCTCACCGCTTGGATCTGTCCGGGAAGGCCGATATATCGATCCGGGTGGGGGAATAGCTCGGCCGCGTCTATGTAAATTCTCTTGCCTCCGCTATGCGTAAAGGCGCCAGGATAGGGATCTCCTACTGCCCGTATGAACCGCACAATATAGCTTGCGGGCAGACGCCAATCGATCAAGCCGTCCTCAGGCCGGCGCCTCGCGCAATAAGAAGCCTGGGTTTCATCTTGCGGGATCCCCGGCGCACTGCCGGCTTCAATCATTTTGACGGCTTGGGGGACCATTTCCCGAACGTTCAGCATTTGCTTCGAGTAAAGGCTGCGGGCTGTCTCGTTATGGGCCACATCGAAAATCCGCTGCAGCAGGATCGGCCCGGAATCCACACCGTCATCGAGCCAGAAAAGCGTCGATCCCGCCGTCTGCTCTCCGCGAAGAATGGTCCACGCAATGACGCCGCGTCCCCTCAGCTGGGGAAGGGCGGCCGGGTGGAAGCCAATGCTGCCGATGCGGGCTAGTTCGCGGAATGGGCGACGGCATATCTGGGACCATCCGATGACTAGGATGATGTCCGGATCGGCGCTGGCAATCCTCGCGAGAGTCTCGGCGGAATTTATGTCGGTGGTATAGCAGACTGGAATGTTTTCTGCGGCCGCCATCGAAGCAATATCGGCAAAGTCCGAATGCCGTTGAGCAGCGGTGAGCGGCAGGGTAATCACGAGGGCGGGCGAGCACCCCGAGGCTAAAAGCGCTGCCAGGGCGACTCTGGAACCTTCCACAGCTCCGACGAATACGATCCGCATTCGGCAATCCCGGGATTACATCGACTTGTACCCAGCGAGGCGACAAGACCCCGGTGGCATTGTATCAAGAAAGGCGAGGCTTCACGGAAATCCATTTTGAACCTATAAAAACACGAGTGTGCAACGGCTGTCCAGAGGCGTTGCAGTGTGCCGCCTTGCCGGTACCTGGAGGAGCATCGTGGCCAGGGCAGATGTCGTGCATGTCATCACTAACTTCACCGCACATGCGGGCGCCGAAACCATGCTCGCGCGGCTGCTGCATTCGTCAGACGATACGCGGATACTGGTTGTATCACTCATCGGAATCTCGGAACGCAACCTGAGGATCTCCGCCAATCCTCGCGTCGAATACGTCGCGCTCAAAGCCACGAGATTGACTTCTCTGGCGAATGCTACGTTCAAACTTGCAAAATTGATCAAGCGGGAGAGACCGCGTGTCATCGTGTGCTGGATGTACCATGCGATGATCATCGGCACGCTTTCGGCGTTAACGGCTCGCACGGGCACTCCCGTCATCTGGAACGTCCGGCAGTCGCTGGATGATTGGGCATCGATGACGCGGAGTTCACGCGTGGCTGTGACGATGGCAAAATGGCTGTCCTGGCATCCTACCGGATTTATCTTTAATTCAGCCAGAGCACTGCGGATGCACACAGCAGCCGGTTACCAGACGCGCAATGCCGTTGTCATACCCAATGGTTTTGAGCTGCCGCAGCTTCCCAGCCTTCGGCCACGAACGGCTAAGCGGATCGGCATTGCAGCGCGGTTTCATCCGCAGAAGGACCATTTGACGTTCTTCGGCGCAGCGGCCCTTCTCCTTCAAACGCATCCCGAACTCACATTCGTCGCTGCCGGAAGCGGACTTTCCTGGCAAAATCCCGCCGTCACCCAGATGATCTCGGCCGCGGGCCTGCCGCGCCAGAGCGTTGAGCTGTTGGACGAGATCGAGGATATGGCCGGCTTCTATCAATCGATAGACATCCTCGCGCTTTCTTCGCGCACCGAGGGTTTCCCGAATGTCCTAGCCGAGGCGATGAGCTATGGGCTGCCCGTCGTCACTACTGACGTCGGTGACGCTGCAAGCCTCATCGGTGACGGCGGACTGGCGGTACCACCCAGAGATCCCGCAGCCTTGGCCGCGGGGATACAAAAGCTTCTCGACAGCGGCCCGGCTCGTTATGTTGAATATGCTGGCGCCGCGCGGCGCCGCATCGAGGAAGAATACGCGTTGGAAGTCGTTGTCCGGAAATACGCCGATTTCCTGAACTCAGGAAAAACAACCGGTGATCGAGAATCAACAGCTATGTAATACTTTCGGACTATTAGATAGTCCGAGATCGTCATCTGGATCATTCCATCTTTTTGCGCAATATTCATTAGGCGCCGCCGGATGGATGCGACTACGCAAACTTCAAATACTAAAATTTGATCCCTGACATGGCTGCGCTCACCGTCGACTCGCCGGGAGATGCATGGTGCTCAGAGCAACCGAGTTTTTTTCCAAAGAGGGAGCCTCAGCTTGTGATCCAGCCGCGGAGTCGGCCTTCTTTTCCGCGCTCAAGATGCGCAACGGTACATTCAAGTTCACTCAGCCCTGCCGTTTCAGCGAACTCGAACGGGTTATTCAGCCTTTCGTGAAGGAGCGGTCGGGGTCGCTGCGAGAAGTTCTGGATATAGGGGTGTCAACTGGTGTGACGACGGTCGAATTCGCCAATTTTCTGCGGAGCAATGGCGCCTCCGCTAAAGTAATAGCAACCGACCTCTTCATTAACGCTCATATTGTTCACGCTTGGCCCCAACTCACCGTGCTTGCAGATTCGGAAGGATGGCCTCTTCAGTATGATTTCCGGGGGATCGTTGTCCGGCCCTGGATACGCCGCCTCGACTATGTCACGTTGGCGTTCGTGCCAAGGCTGCTCGCCCGGTGGCTGTTGCGAGCTCGGGCAAGAGCTTTGATCGCCTCAGGCAGCAGCGAGGTCGTGCAGATGACAACGCGGCTGCTGTCGAATGACGGCGACATCCTTTTCGTGGAGAACGACATCATGAAGCGGGCGCCGGCGTTTGCCGGTCGCTTCGATTTTATCCGCGCGGCAAATATCCTTAATCTGAATTATTTTGGCGAACGGCAGATCAATGAAGCGGTTGCCAACATCCGGTCCTATCTGCGCGGCCCCGGGGCGCTTCTCCTCGTGACGCGAACGAATAGCGCTCGACGGAATGCCGGAACGCTCTTCGAGTTGTTACCACCCGGCACTTTTCAAATTTTGAAACGGATTGGCGGCGGATCCGAAATCGAGCGTCAGATACTGCGGTCTCGGCCTTAAAGGGGGTACGGTAAATGTTGAAACGGCTCTTCGATGTGCTGTTCGCGATTACCGTCGGACTCGTGGCCTTGCCGATCCTCTTACTGCTCGGCGTGGCCGTAAGGATCATTCTCGGTTCTCCTGTCATCTTCAGCCAGGAAAGAGCTGGGAAAGAGCGGCGGCCATTCAGGATGATTAAGTTCCGGTCAATGAATGCCGCGAGAAATCGCGACGGAAGGCTTCTGAACGATGCCGAGCGAACGGGAAAATTCGGCCATGTCCTGCGTCGGTCACGGCTGGATGAGCTGCCGGAATTATGGAATGTTTTGATGGGCGAGATGAGTATCATAGGACCACGACCAATCCTGCCGGATAAGATAGAGGTCCTTGGCGAGCGTGGACTGGCGCGCTGTTCGGTTAAACCCGGACTGACCGGCTGGGCACAGGTCAATGGAAACGCCAAGCTCACTGACGATGAAAAGGTGAACCTGGATCTCTGGTACATCGAACATCGAAATTTTCTCACTGACATACTGATAATCGCCAAGACCGGCCTAGTTATGGTGTGCGGCGAGAAGCGCAACGAAAAGCACCTTGCGCAGGCGGTGTCTGCCGCGATGAACCGCGAGGTCCGCCACTTTTGAGAGGGACAGTTTGGAGCCCGACGGCAACTCCAATGTGAAGAGTTGATGGCGGCGAAGGCGGGAAATCGGGAGGCACCCACCTTCGAGGCAGGGAGAGTTGGTATGCTGATTTCCGTCGAAGAGTGTCTTCCCGCGTTGCGTTGCCCGGTCACCCGATCCAGATTGATCAGAAGCGGCGAGAATTCGCTACGCACTGAAGGGGCGCCTGAAAGCCAAAAAGACTACAAGATCGTGGCGGGGAGACCCATTCTGATCGACTTTTCCGATTCCGTGCTCGTCGAAGAAGAGGTATTCGCCGCCAACGCCAATAGCCCGATCTCGCGCCAGAAACATCATGGGGCGAAAGCTCGCATCAAGCGGCTTCTTTCACCGCAGAAAGCAGGCACTCGGAACAACGTCAAACGTCTGATTGCCGATCTGGGAAGAAGAACGCCACCAGTCCGGCTCCTGATTGTTGGCGGCGGCAGTGTGGGGCAGGGGATGGACCCGATTTACGAGCATCCTGATATTCGCGTTTACAGCTTTGATATTTACGCGACGCCAAACGTACAGTTCGTTGCGGATGCCCATCATATTCCGCTTCCGGATGAGTTCTTCGACGCAGCCATCGTTCAAGCCGTTCTCGAGCACGTCCTTCAACCCAACCAGGTGGTCGCTGAAATATGGCGCGTATTGCGACCCCAAGGCCTGGTTTATGCCGAAACCCCGTTCATGCAGCAGGTCCACGAGGGCGCGTTCGACTTCACAAGGTTCACCGAGAGCGGGCATCGCTATCTCTTTCGCCGCTTCGAAAGGTTGGACTCGGGAGCGAACGGCGGTCCCGGAATCCAGTTCATGTGGTCCGTAGATTATCTCGTCCGTAGCCTGTTTCGTTCCGTTACCGCCGGGAAGGTTGCCAAGCTCGCCTTTTTCTGGATGCAATATCTGGACCGGCTCATACCTGCGCCCTATGCCGAGGATGGCGCAAGCGGTGTCTTCTTCTATGGCAGCAAATCAGACCGAACACTGCCGCCCTCACACATTGTAAAGCATTACAAGGGCGCGCAACGTCACCACGGGTGATGTGAGGCGGCTCCGACGCGCATTCTGAAGAGTAGCCTGGGCGGCTACCGCCTCGGAAAGAAGTACTCGCATAACGGGTACGTTCTCATCCAAACGCGCAATCATTGATGAAGGCGGGGCGTGTGGGCGAAGATAATCTCCTAATGATTGAAATATAACAGACTCGCCAATATTTAATATATAGTCGGTCTAACTATAACTAATTACTCGATCTGCGCATATAATGCTTGCATATAGCATTAATATAATGTGCCTTTACAAAAAAAATAGGTGATGTACCGTCACTAAATCACTCTCGGCTCCGATCGAACCGTCGCAAAACGTTGCGGAAACCTTGAGTTTTTCTGTCAATGCTGGGGAATAAAGGCACAGCATCGAAGCTTATGTTACCGCATCGCTACAGCGGGGGCGCGTTGGAGTTGCAAGAGGATGCATGGATGGAACGCGGCGACAAAGTCATCTCAGTCCATCGGCGCGGGTTACTCGTTCGACGAGACGACATTTTAGCGACATGGAAGACGATCTCAGGCGGCATATCAGACGCTTTCAACGCGGCGATGATTGCATCTAAGAAAACGGTCCGTTCGCAAGTTCGAAAGATCAGGCAGGCTCCCCGTCTGTTCGCGACCGATCTCCTTTCGGCATGCTTCGCGCTGACCTTCGCATTCATCGCGCGCTACGGCTTGGAGGATGTCGAAGCACGGCCGGAATTGGTCAATAGCCTGCTATTTGCCGGTCCCCAATATCTGGCGATTTGTGCTGTCACATTCCCCATGGCTGGCCTCTACAGCCGCAATTGGCGATACGGCTCAGTATCGGATCTTTGGACCATTCTACGGGCGGTCCTCATAACCACCGCCCTTCTGGTCTGCGTGTTGTTTTTCATGACGAGGCTGCAGGACGTACCACGCACGGCACTGTTGCTGGAGGCCCTCCTCCTTTCACTGTTCCTGTCGGCATCGCGGCTGAGCTTTCGGATCAACGAGCTGTCCGCACCGGATAATCATATCTGGTTAAGGCGACAGTCCGAGCAGGAGAAAAAAATACCGACACTGCTTGTCGGTGCAAGTGATGCGGCAGATCTCTATCTCCGTGCAGTTAGTCGGGATCGCAGCTGCATCCATCGCCCGGTTGGTATCATAGAGCCGACCGGCGCGTGCGAAGGGATGATGTTGCGGGGGGTACCGATTTTAGGAACCCTGGCGGATTTCCAGAAGATTGCCGCGGCTCTGCGTCCGTCCAACTCATTCCCTCGCCACCTCATTTTCACAGAGGCGCCATCCGTTTTCGGGGAAGACGCGTCCGAAAAGCTCATCAAAGAGGCTGAGGCGTTGGGTATCGCCGTTTCCCGTCTGTCACAGATGACGGAGTTGAAAAGAGCCAAACGAGAAAACACGTTCGAACTCAAGTCAATCGAGCTGACGGACCTGCTGGAACGGCCACAGACTGCGTTGGATAGGGAAGCTATCCTTCGGCTCATCCGCGGCCGCCGAGTTCTCATCACCGGCGCCGGTGGCTCCATTGGGACCGAGCTCACGCTTCAGATCGCGGCTTGTGAGCCGTCGCTCCTCGTTCTTGTCGAGAACTGCGAATACAATCTCTATACGATTGACCTGGAACTCGGCGAACGCTTCCCGAGCCTGCCTCGGGCAGCATGTCTGTGTAATGTCCGGCGCGTCAGCCGCGTCAGTGAAGTCTTCGAGCAGTATAGACCGGAGTTGGTTTTTCATGCGGCTGCTCTCAAGCATGTTCCCATGGTTGAGATCAATCCGTGCGAAGGTGCACTCACGAATGTGATAGGCACAATGAACGTCGCGAACGCCGCCCGCCAGGTTGACGCCCTGGCGATGGTCCAGATTTCGACGGACAAGGTGGTCAATCCGACAAGCGTCATGGGGGGCACCAAGCGTCTTGCGGAGCTCTATTGCCAGGCGCTCGACCTCGAAGGCATCGAGAGAGGAAGCGGCCCTCGCTACATGACTGTTCGCTTCGGCAATGTCCTTGGCTCGAGCGGCTCCCTCATCCCCCTGTTCAAGAGGCAGATTGCCAACGGAGGGCCGTTGACCGTCACCGATCCCGACATGACACGCTTCTTTATGACCGTTCGGGAAGCGGTGGAGCTGACGTTGCAAGCTTCCGCTTACGGACTCGAGGGCGATATCGGCAAGGGCGAGATCTTCGTTCTGGATATGGGCAAACCGGTGAAGATCATTGATATCGCACGCAGAATGATCAGGCTTGCGGGTCTTACTCCCGACGTGGACATAGCGATCAAGGTCATTGGGTTGCGTCCCGGCGAAAAGTGCTACGAGGAACTTTTCGACATCAACGACACTCAGGTTCCGTCGCCCGTACCCGGTGTTTTCGGGGCCGTGCCGCGGCCGGTGCCGCTGTCCAAACTCCGCACGTCTTTCGCTCGGTTGGAGCGCTTCGCCGAATTGGGCGATGCGTCCATGGTGCTCGCTCTCATAAGCAGTCTGGTTCCCGGATACAATTGGCGACGGTCGGCATACCGCGATGCGGTTCTATCCGAGATGCACAATGAGCGCGCCGGCAACGAGGAACGCGGTCGCGACGCCAATCTCCCGGACGACTTACTTACCGCTCTTGTAACTGAGGCTGACGGAGGACGTGCTGGACCGTTTGAACGGGGTCGCGCACCCCGGCTGCAGTAGGACCAATCGTCGGCGGGGCGCCGGCTGATCGCCCCCTCGAAAACTTGCCAATCGGTGTCTCGCCTGGAGATAGCGTTGAACTTGCACGCAACACCAACCGACACCATGCCGAAATCCAATTCGCTGCTTTTGCAGCAGCCGAAGCGCGGCTTACGCATCTTGGTGCTGTCAAGCTACAGTCGTTCATTAACGAATTTTCGTCTGGAACTATTGAAATCCATGGTCCGCGCCGGGCATGCCGTCGCGGCTGCAGGGCCGGAGGACGATCCGGAGGTCAAGGCTGACCTATCGAGAATCGGAGTCGAGTTCGTGCACACACCCATGGCTCGTGCGAGCCTCAGTCCGGTCAGCGATATCGCGGCGCTCGTCCATCTGAGACGGCTCATGAAAACGATCAGGCCGCAGGTAATCGTTCCCTATACGATGAAACCCATTCTCTATGGTGGAATTGCCGCACGTATATCGGGGGTGCCATGCCGCTGCTTCCTTGTCACAGGACTGGGCCACGTTTTTTCGGAAGCTAGTCTAGATACCGTGAAGGGTCGAGCGATCCATCGGTTGAGCGTTTGGCTATACCGCCGGGCGTTCGCCGGCGCAAAAGCCGTCTTTGTTTACAATGATGCCGATTGGGCCGACATCATCGAAAATTCGCTGGTGGAAGACGTTTCGATTATTCACCACGTCGATGGCTCGGGGGTGGATGTCGACCATTACGCCTTCGTGCCTCCCCCCCGCGAGAAGCCGGTCTTCCTAATGGTAGCGCGTCTCATCAGGGACAAAGGCGTTTTTGAATATGTCGAGGCGGCGCGCCGGTTGAAGCGACAGCGACCTGACGCGGAATTCCTGCTGCTTGGTCCCGTTGACCCCAATCCGGCAGCAATATCGCTGCAAGAGGTTCAGCAATGGGCCCGTGAAGGCATCATAGATTATCTAGGCGAAACCAAAGACGTTCGTCCGTTCCTTGCACGATGTAACATATTTGTCCTTCCCTCGTATTATCGCGAGGGAATACCTCGCAGCGCTTTGGAAGCGATGGCTGTCGGGCGTCCAATCATCACCACGGACCTGGCGGGTTGCAGGGATACCGTCGAGCCGGGTGTCAACGGCTATCTCGTCGCGCCACGCAGCGTGGACAGCCTCTTTGACGCCATGTCGGCGCTTGCCGATCGCCTTGAACTGGCCGCTGAAATGGGCCGCCACTCCCGAGAGCTGGCCTGTGGCCGGTTTGATGTTCACCTGATCAACGAAATACTTCTCGATCGAATGGGCCTCTCAAATTCTAAAAGCCCAAGCCAGACTCTGGCGTCGCGCGGCTCCCGGCAGCGGCAGGCAGAGACATGCACGACCACGGGCCAACGACTAAGTGGGATGGGGAGGGGCATTTCGTGGAGAGGATAAAGGTAACTCCGCCTGGCGTCGGTTCGCAGTCTGTCACCGGCAGCCATCATGCCGCAGCTTTTCAGCAGCGCCTTTCTCCGCCGCGTTCCGGCTATGGATTGTCCGATCTGCTTGAGATGGTGCGGCGGCACAAATGGTTCTTCGGCTCTGTCCTGACGGCCGGACTTACTCTAACGGTCCTGGCCGCGCTTCTGATGACAAAGGTCTATATCGGGGCGTCTGCCATCGTGTTCGACCGAAACGATGCTCGTCCATACGAGGCTGTCGAGGAACTTCGAAACCAGGAGCGTGACAAGTCCGTCATGGAAACGGAGCTGGACGTCATCAAATCGCGCGTATTCGTCGGAACCGTTGTGGACGCACTCGATCTAATCAACGACCCTGACTACAACACCTATCTTCCGCAGCACGATGACGAGAATGAAGGAGGCATCAGCCTTCTTGTGAATGCAGCGACGAAATTCCTGGCCCCAAAGCAGGACTCCGAGATGGTCGGCAGTCGGCTGATCTCTACGAGCGTCCAACGTGATCGGGCAATAACCACGCTCCTCGCATCCTATACCGTCGACCGCAAGGGCGACAGTCTGGCGATGACAATTCAAGCACGGCAGACAAGCCCGCTGAAGGCAGCGGCGATCGCCGACGCCATTGCGCAGCATTATGTCGATTGGACTGCCAAGCTCACGGATGAAGCAACGACGAACACGATTGACTATCTGAGAGGTCAGGCAAGTGAACTTGGCGGACGCATAGCGGCGATGGAACGTCAGGTAGCAGCGTTTACGGCCAATCGCGATCTGACCTTCGATCCCAAGGATGATGTCCTGAAGTCGCGCATGGCGTTGATTAATGAGCAATTCACGGTCGCGAGCGCTGATGAGACAGCCGCGCGATCGAAATATCTGGAGGCGAAAACGCAGCTTGCATCAGGCAACATAGCAGCGGTCGTCCGCGTCGTAACGTCCGAACCGCTGGATCGCCTTCGCACCGAACAATCACGTCTCGAGCGGTTGAAGGCGCAGCTCAGCTCCAAGTTTGCGAAGAACCATCCATTGGTCGCCGATGCCGACGCCGAGCTCGAAGCCAATCAACGTCTGATGATGGAGGAAGCCGATCGAATTGTTCAGGAATTGGGAAATACCGCAGAGGTCGCGGCCGTTCGCGCAGCAAAATTCAGTGCGGAGGTCGCGTCTCTACAGAAGCAAATCCAGGAACGGAGCCTTGCAGAAATTCGCAGACGCGAACTCGAGAGAGATTTGCTGGCTGAACAAAAGCGTTACGATCAGGTCGTGCTTCGCCTTGGAGATCTGGACCCAGAGCGCGGCGAGCACAAAGGGTCGGCTATGGTCGCATCCTATGCGGAGGTCCCGACGAGCCCTGCGTTTCCGAAACCGTCCCTTGTCATAGTTGCCGGAGCGATTGGCTCCCTCATCCTCGCCGTTGTGACAGCTATCATTGTCGATGCGCTCGATGATCGCTTGTATCGTCCAAGGGATGTCGAAGACATTTTGACCCGGCCAAATTTGGTGACGGTCCCGAGAATAAAGCGGCGCTTTGGCAAGGGGACCAGTTCATTCGAATATGTTATCGACGGCCCGTCTTTGCCTTTTGCAAAGGCCATGCGGAATCTATGTCTGGCATGGCGAACGATCGGACGGCCGAGTGGTGGGAAGATTGTGATGTTCTGTTCGCCGTCGACGGGCGAGGGTAAGACCACAGTGGCCCTCGGAATGGCTGCGGCGGCGACAGCGAGCAATCTTCGCACGGTTCTGGTCGATTTTGATCCGTCGGCGAAAGGAGCAGGGACTCTTCTTGGACTAAGCGTGCCGCGTTTGGTACCGAAGCTCGCGGATCCGCAGGATATATGCGTCTCAAGCACGGCCTCGCCGACATATCCCAGGCTTGATGTGGTTTTCGCGAACTTCACAGCCGACGACGCAGAACCGCTCTGCTCCTATCTGCGCAAAATGTACGATCTGGTCATCATCGACGCCCCCAGCTTGGACGCTGAGGAAGGGGCTGTTTGGCTCGCCGCCCACGTCGATTCAATCGTGATTATAGCCGCGGCAGGACGCACAACCGAGCGGAAGCTCGTGGGCGCGCTGAACCGTCTCTTGGTCAACCAGCCCTTCATACTCGGAGGCATTCTGAATCTGTTTTCCATATCATCCGAAGCCGGTAAGGGGCCGCTAGCCGACCCGCGTCGGCCCGGGCTGTGGAAGCGGTTGAAAACTTCGTTTGGTCGCAGTGCAACGGCTTGAGGGCTATCAAATGGTGAGAGCCGAGTATTTGGAGCAACTGGAAGCGGAATCGATCCATATCCTGCGGGAGGTGGCCGCGACGTGCGCGCGCCCGGTACTGCTCTATTCGATCGGTAAAGACTCGTCAGTCCTTCTGCACTTGGCGATGAAGGCCTTCCATCCGGGGCGGATCCCTTTTCCGCTCCTTCATATCGATACGACATGGAAGTTCAAGGAGATGATCGCCTTTCGCGACAGAACCGCACATCGTCTCGGCCTGGACCTCATCGTGCACCGCAACGAAAGCGGTGTCGCAGACGGCGTCAACCCTTTCGACTACAGCCCGAGCGCCTATACGCACGTCATGAAGACTTTGCCTCTTCGGGAGGCGCTCGACACATATGGTTTTGATGCAGCCTTCGGAGGCGCTCGCCGGGACGAGGAAATATCACGCGCCAAGGAGCGGATCTTTTCTTTCAGAAATGCCTCCCACTCCTGGGATCCGAAGAGGCAACGCCCCGAAATGTGGAGGACATACAATACTCGCATCAATAAAAATGAATCGATCCGCGTATTCCCGTTGTCCAATTGGACAGAGCTCGATGTGTGGCAATACATTCTGAAAGAAAATATCGAAATCGTCTCGCTTTATCTCGCCGATAGGCGTCCCACGGTCCATCGAAACGGCATGCTCATCATGGTTGATGACGAGCGCCTGCCGCTCCTTCCCGACGAGATCATCGAAGAGCGGCTTGTCCGATTCAGAACGCTCGGCTGCTATCCTCTCACCGGTGCGATCGAATCCAGTGCTCGCACAATCCCCGAGATCATCTTTGAAGCGTTGGTTGCCCGAACGACGGAGCGTCAGGGTCGCGCCATCGACCATGATGAGTCGGCATCAATGGAGAAGAAGAAAAAGGAGGGTTATTTCTGATGGAAGTCCAGGTCGAAAGCCGAGGCACGATAATAGAAGCCGAAGCACCGCTGGGCTCTTGTCTTCGGGTATTGACTTGCGGGTCGGTCGATGACGGAAAGTCAACTCTCCTTGGCCGCCTTCTGTTCGACACGAGTTCTGTTGCCGACGACCAGATCACCACCCTTACAGGGGACAGTGCCCGTTTTGGCACGGTTGGCGAGGGGAAGCTTGATTTGGCGTTGCTGGTGGACGGTTTGGAGGCTGAACGCGAACAGGGAATTACGATTGATGTTGCCTACCGGTTCTTTGCCAGCAGCAAACGCAAATACATCCTGATCGACGCTCCCGGTCATGAAGAATTCACGCGCAACATGGCAACGGGTGCATCCAATGCGGATGTTGCAATTGTCCTGCTCGACGCCCGGAAAGGGCTGCTGCCGCAAAGCCGGCGTCATACCTTCATCAATGCTTTGCTTGGCGTCCGGCATGTCGTGCTCGCGGTTAACAAGATGGACGTCGTAGGCAACGACGAGGAGACATTTCGCTCGATCTGTGAAGCTTTCGAAGCCTTCGCCAAGCCGCTCGGTTTCACGACCACATACTGCATTCCGGTTTCAGCACTCCATGGCGGCAACGTCGTCACTCGATCGGCGGAAATGCCATGGTATGATGGCGAGCCCCTTCTCGCCTACCTGGACAACCTGGAGTGCGAAGCGGACGGCGATGATGGCCCGTTTCGTTTTCCGATCCAGATGGTCAATCGGGCGAGTTCCGAATTTCGTGGTTTATGCGGCCAAATCGCTGGCGGGATTGTTTCCGTAGGCGACAAGGTGATTGTCGCCAAGTCGGGACAACCAGCGCAAGTGCGGTCGATCATTCACGGGTTCGACTATGTCGACCTGGCGCGGAAGGGACAGGCAGTGACCGTTGTCCTGGACGAATGCGTGGAGGTTTCGCGTGGAAACATGCTCGTGGCGCCGCAGTCGCAGCCCTGCATCTCCGATCAGTTCATGGCTCATTTGATCTGGTTTGACCACAAGCCGCTTTTGCCGGGCCGCAGTTATGTTTGCAGAACCGAGACGGACGTGACTGACGCTACTGTAACTGCGCTCAAATATAAAATTGATGTCAACAGCTTGGCGCATAATGCTGCCACTTCGCTACAAATGAACGAAATCGGCGTATGCAATATCTCGACCCAAACGCCCATTGTCTTCGACACCTACCACGACAACCGAAACACCGGCAATTTCGTGCTCATCGATCGTTTTTCGAATGCGACCCTGGGCGCGGGTATGATTGACCATACGTTGTGGCGTTCGCAAAACATTCACTGGCAGGTGCTGGATATCGACAAGAGCGCGCGCGCGGCGATCAAGTTTCAGCAGCCGCGGGTACTGTGGTTTACCGGGTTGTCGGGGTCCGGCAAATCGACCATCGCCAATATGCTGGAGAAACTACTTCATGCACAAGGCAGGCATACCTACATTCTCGATGGCGACAACATTCGGCATGGTTTGAACCGCGATCTGGGGTTCACGCAAGAAGCCCGCGTGGAGAATATCCGGCGTGCGGCCGAGGTCGCCAAGCTCATGGCCGACGCCGGCCTGATCGTTCTCGTCTCGTTTATTTCCCCGTTTCGATCGGAGCGGTCGATGGCGCGCGGTCTCTTCAATCCGGGCGAATTCATCGAGATATTCGTTGATACGCCGATTGAAGAGTGCGTGCGGCGCGATCCAAAAGGCTTATATCGTAAGGCTTTAGCCGGAGAAATTAAGAATTTCACGGGAGTTAGCTCACCATACGAGAACCCCATTTCTGCGGATATTCACCTGAAGACAGTCGGCCGGCAGGCTGAAGATCTCGCATTGGAAATTGAAGACTATCTGACCCAGTTGGCAGCTCGGTAGATCGTTAAAAGTTTTATCTCTTTATACCCGGCGTTCAGGCGCGGGCGAGCTTGCGTATGGTGTCGTCGACCGACGGCTTGTTTCCTCCGGGGTGGACGCACCCGTGAGCCAACCGGAGAGATCGCGGTCCATCAACGTCCCAAGCTTTTCGGTGTCACTCGCATAGAAGTCGATCATTCGCTGCCTGAGATCGCCTTTCAATGGCGGGTACATCGTCGAGCGCGCTACGACCGAGCGCAGCCGTCGCATCAGCGGAATATGGCGAAACGGCGCCAGCGCCGGTTTGAACGGTCCTACCAGCCGACGCAAAGCAGGGCCGACAACCGGCTCGTTGCGATCCTTGACCTTGGTTGAGAGCGGCAAAACCGATTGCTGGCGGCTGAGGTTGAGGAAATCGCGCACGGTATTCAGGTGTGCCTGAGGATCACCAAGAAGGTCTTCGAACAGCAGGATGTTGAGGCGCTCGCGCGGAAACAAAT